>JASJCX010000262.1 GCA_030065255.1 Calothrix sp. MO_167.B42
ACCAGGCGATCGCATTTCTAATTGTCCGTCTGGTAAATTAGTAACTTTTAATTTTAAAACCTTAATTACAGTATCATAAGGCAAAAGCCAATTATCAAAATCAATTGCCTGTAAACCATCCTCTTTACCCCGTATCAATATGCTGGGAATCACATTTCTTTTTCCCACACTTAATCCCACAGGAAATGTACTAAATTCCCCTATATTTTTAGATGATTCAGTCTTGATAGTTGTTTCTAAACTAGAAATTACACGAGTATTTGCCTGAGCTGGGTTGATAATAATTGGGTAAATAATAGCTAGAAAAAGGTAGAATATATAAAAGCTTTTATTATAATTTTTTTGTCTTTTATGAGATAAACTATCTTGCACTCTTGTATCCGCAAAAAATATGCATAATTATAGAGACGTTGGATGAAAACGTCTCTACACACATATAATTCCCAGCAATTAAAGTTAGATTTACAGTATTAACCCGGAAAAATCAATAATTTTTAAAAATGTCTATTTTGTTTGATTCTATTTATTTTCTGATGCTGCAGTTTGAGTGGGAATAGTAATATTGACATTGAAAGGTATTTGATTTTTTTTACTACCTTTATTCCATACCAACTCACCACTGAGTTGATAGTTACCAGCACTCAAGTCTGATTTTTGTGGGTAATTTAATAAAAAATTGCGATCGCTCCCAGCCAATACAGCGTTAGCATCTACTTTGCCAGTTTTGACCACAGTGTCCCCACGGCGTAAAGTCCAATTAACCTTGGGAAGCACCGATGCTTTACCATTATTGCGAACCAGTAACTGAATTTGTTTTTGTTTGGCATTAAAGCTGGCACTATCTACCGTCAACTGTGGCGAAACGTTGCCTTTAGTGACATAAAAAGTTACCCCAATACGAGTTGTTAAAGCAACATTATTACCAGCACCATCTTTAGATTCCCTGAGAGTTTCATTAAATACCACAGCTCGATATTCCCCCTCAGGGAGACTAGGAGCCAAACGGCTAATCAAACGTACTCGCCGAGATTTCCCTGGTTGGATAGTTAACTCACGGGGGGAGAATTGCAGGTATGGGGTTAGATCATTGTCACTGGATTCTAAAATTTGAAAACCCGTATCCCGTTTATAGGTGAAGGGTTGTGCGTAGACACGAACGCGAGAAGGAGCATTAGTAGTATTTGTAATAGTAATCATTCCTTGAGCTTGTCCCCGTTCAGCTTTGCTTTCAATTACCATTGGGGAGACGCTCATTTGTGCTTTAACTGCACTAGGAAACAGAGCCAAGGTGGACAATGCTAAACCAAAAGCAGCTTGAGAAAGCCGATGATTGCAAACCATATTTATTATTGTGGCAAGATAGTAAATTTAACACCGTATCTATAGTTCCCAGCAGGGAGGGGACTTCCTTTATCTACAGAGAAATTTATTACCAGGTTGGTGGTACCCACAGGTAAAGATAAGGGTGAACTATCACCGGAATTTGTCGAACTGCGAAAGGGAGTTTCGACTGTTGCAAAAGAAGATACAGGAGTGAATTTAGGTCCTGAAATTTGAATAGGATGAGATACGGTTAATTGGGTGGGTTGATTACAAGTAAGAGAAACCTGTGTGGGAGAACCACCATTGCTGCTCAAGCTAACTAGCTTTGTCGGTAGGGTTTTGCTCTCACCCACTAATTCTCCATGATTTATTTGAGTCAAGGTACATATATCTGCACTTTCATCTGTACTTTCATCTGTACTTTTGGCATAAGCAGCATCGGGAGCAATACTCAGGGTTAGCATCAAAACAGAGAATACCAAACGAGTCAGTATTTGCAAACCTGCTTGTAGATATAATGTACTTTTGATAAGTTTCATTAGTGAGTAAAAGCGAAATACATGTTGTTTCTAGAGCATCAATTAATTAAGAAGGAGAGGGGAGTGTAGGGAATAAAGGAATGTAGACGCAATAGCAGCTTCGGTGAAGGGTAGGAATGAATATGAGCCAAAACACATCATCCCATCACCCCATCATCTCATCATCCCATCATCCCATCACCTAGGGGCATGGTATATCCTGCCCCAACTTGTATAACTATGGTACAATCGTCAAAGTCACATTGTAATTGTAAATTCCTGCTTGTAGAGGGCTATCATTTTCTACAAACATTCCAACTTCTAAAGGAGTAGGATTACCATCAGCATTAAGAGCCATGGGATTACCACCAGAAGAATCAGTACCACCAGTTGGTGAATTTACAAACCCATTTGATATGACAGGGTTCAAAGTAGGACCCGCAGTTTGTACTGGTTGGGATACTGTCAACCTTGCAGGTTGATTACAGGTAACAGAAACTTGACCCCCGACTCCAGGACTAATAGAAGTTATAGCTGTAGAAGTAGATGAAGCACCATCTGCCACAATCAAAACACCAGAAGTTACTGGACCAAAAGTACAACCACCACCAACTATTCCAGAAAAGGGAACATCAATACTTTCAGCCATTGTTTTGGGAGCCATAGCAACGCTACCCACCAATACCAAAGCAGCAGTTAATAAAGAACGACGAATCATATTTGCAAACCTTTCTAAATTATTTATCAAAAACGAGGATGTTATGGAGTCACTGTTAAAGTGACGACGTAGTTATAATCTCCCGGCGGAAACGGTTCTGGCCTCTCTACCAACATATCCACCTGTACATTGGTGTTACCCGCAGGTAAAGGAGCAGTTCCACCAGCAACATCACTGCGAGCACTAGTTGCACCAAATTCTAAAAATGCAACGTGGGATGTCCCAACTGGATCGGGGGTAGATCCGGATACAAAGCGGGGAGGTGAAACAGTGATTGTGGCGGCTGTGCTGCTTTGTACAGCAATTGTGGCAGAAGTTAGTGATTGGTACTTCGTTGGCATCGCCGTAGAAGTGGGAGAAATTATTGCTTCTGCCGTGCCAGAGGTAGAAGAACTAAAGGTAACTTCGGCTGGAACATATCCGCTAAAGGGAACGTCAACATTTTCAGCTAGTGCAGCTCGATCAAAAGCAATAGCACTTGCTAGTATTAAGCCGGAAATTAATGCTAGACGATGAAGCATTAGTAAGTTTTTGAGTGTGACAGCGTTGTCCTGCTTCAGTCAACGCATGTTTATAATCTAAACTATTAAAAAAAACTAAAACCACCGTTATTCTACCTAAGCAAAATAAATTACTGAATAATGGGTGAATTCAACCAATAAATCAAGTTTTGATAAATTAATATTTACGCAGCTGGCATATTTTTGACATATTTTCTTGTAGAATTTCGGTGTAGGTTGGGGAGCCACTCCGTTGCGGTGAAACACTTGCGGTGGTGAGGTAGTGTGGTCTTGGGGAGCCACTGCGTTGGGCGGGTTCCCCGACTTGAAGCAAGTGGCGTGGTTTCCCCCATGAACAATTACCGAAAGGGTTCCCCGGTATAAGCAAAGTGTTGAACCCGGAGGGAGGTTCCCTCCGTTATAGGAAGTGGCGATTGAGGAACGAAACCCAACTACCAAAAACTTTGGTATTGTTGGGTTTCACTATGTCCTTGCGGACACGCTACGCGAACGTTCTACCCAACCTACATTTATTTGGCGTTGCAGCAATTGAATTATGAATTTATTTAACCTATATGCTTACTGCTATAGCAAGTGTGTTTGTGATTTCTCGCACCTCTTCACCTAGACGTAAATCACTTGTGTTTTTGAGATTGACGGAGAGTATGAGAATTTTTTTAATTATTTGGATAACAGTTCTCTTTGTTGTATTTATTTTTTAAAGTATCTTGCAACTTTATTAGGCAAGATTTTTGATTCTTTTGACTTGAAGAAGGGTTTCTATTGTCCTTTAGAGAATTAAGAACGAATTTTCTTTTCTCTTTTAGGCTATTAGAATTCACTTTTGGGTTATTGTCTAGTTTTTTGATCTCATCAATTAGGAGTTTGGTTGCCTCATAACTTGTATCAATACGCCAACTAACATTTTCTCCCCATTTTTGATCGAATGTTTTTTTATAACTTCTATTAAATGGAGACGTAGGCACTACTATTCTTAATTCTTCACTAATTAGAAAACCATTCTTTTTTAAGGATTGAGTATTATGCAAAGTCCAGTTAGTTAAAAATTTTATGTTATATTTATCTAAGTTGGTTTTTTGATACAGTTCTTCATGGGCGTGAATAACAGACAAAGCGATAGAGAGTGTGTTTGTACTTGGAATTAAAATAGCACATTTTATCCTATTTTTTTCTATTTTATTTTTAATTTCTTTTTTTACATCTTTTTTTAAAAAAGCATTAAGGTCATTGGGAACAATTTCTATTTTATTTTTAGCTTTCTTCTCAAAATTTTCTTTTAAATTTCTACTATACTCAGATTTATCCTCATATAAAACCCAAATGTGATTATTATTTTTTGGATTACATTCTTTAATTGTATATTCATAAAGGTCTTTCGCATATTCTTTATTAGAAGCAACAGTCCGAAAAAAAAACGTCTTTTTATCTAATTCCGTACTACTACTAGTAGGAGAAATCATTGCAATTCCTTTGTTTTCATATACATCAGCAGCAGCCATACTAGAACTACTTGATCTATGTCCAATAATGGCTAAAACTTCTTCCTTTAAAAGTTTGCGAGCAACTTGTCTCGATATTTCTGGATTGTTTTTATCGTTAGCAATAATTATTTCTAATAAAGGTAAATCTAGATTCCTTCTTCCTTTGTTGAATTCGTCTTGTGCAGATGCTACTCCTCTTAACAGATTTCTGGCAGTTTCCTCATGAGTATCAACAGGCACAACAACTGCCAATTTATAGGGTGTGCCTCTAAATAGAGCTTTTGTGTTGTTGTAGTAAATTAGAGGAATTGGATCGTGAGGAGCAGCGTTCTTAGCTTGTTCAAAGTACTTCTGTGCTGATTTAAGTTTTTCTTGTTTTTCTTGATCGAGTTTCCATTTTGGCACCTGTATATCTATACCAAAGAGTTTGAGTGAGAATGAGAAAGCCGAGCTGAATTCTTTAATCCCCTCCTCAAGATATATGTTAGTAGTTCCCACAAACAACTTGCTATCTCCACTAGTAATAATAAATCTAAAACAATCTTGTCCTAATCTAACGTCACAAGAGTTTTTATAAATTTCAGCACCTGTCCCTACAACAAATATTCCCATGAAACTAGTAATACCTATTACTAACCATCGATTTATATTCTGCGTTTGCCGACTCTTTTGAATAAACTTTTTCTGTTCTAAACTGAGTTCCTTTCCACGTTGGTGCAACCACTCCTCTGCTATTTTCAACCTAGTCTTGGACAATAATTCCCCTTTACCGTCTTTCCATTCCTGTATTCTTGTCTTAAGACGTTCTTGCCAAGTCCGAAATTCACGATTTGTATCCATCCATTGCTGTAATTCATCCCAATTACCTATCAGTGCGTCATGAACAACTTCCACGGTTTCCTGTTCCGCAGCATTACGACTAGTAACCACTAATCGCTCATCTGCTAGTTGTTTCACTAATTCCCACCTTTGTTTACCCAATTCTGCTTTAGTTGCCAATCGTCGCGTATCTTCCGTCCCTTCCCCTGGACGCACCAATTGGATGAAAATGCGGCGTACTTCTTCAGGATCAATCTTGCTGGTAATTTCCCTATACTTTTTATCTGCATAGCTGGCTAACGCACCTTGTACTTTCCCAATTTCCTCATAAGCTCCATGAGTTAATTGTTTACTTTTTTGCTGTTTCCACAACTGGGTTAACGCAAACTCCAACAGAGGTAAATTTCCTGGTTCTGAATCCACATCATCCAAAATACGTTCCACCAGCCCCGTTTCAAAACTTACCCCTAACTTGTCAGCAGGCTTGACAATTACTTGGGAAAGTTCATCACGGTTCATTGGTCCTAGCTTGATGTCAGCATTTTGCAATAAATCTGCAAATGGACGATAGGAGAGGACATTTCCCAAAAAATCTGCCCGCATTGTTGCAATTAGTACATGATTATATTGGGATTGAGAAGGGGAAGATTGAAAACAGGCTAATAAAGTGTCTAAAAAACTACGGTGAATTTTCTGTTTACCACACGGGGTATAAAGTTCTTCAAACTGGTCAGCAATTAGCAACACCCGTTCGTTAGGGTGATTGTGTTGGATTTCGGTCAACACATCAGAGAGAGGATAGTCTCTATTGCGAAGAGATTCTGCTATTTTGCGAGTTTCTTTTAACTTGTCATCGCCAAATAATTTAGTCTTTAAAAGGGGGACAAGTGCCAAAGCTAGAGCATGGAAAGGATCGTCACCTTCACCCGGACGAAAATGGGTAAACTTCCAGTGGCCTTCATTTTCCAGTTTAGGCACTAATCCTGCCAACACCACGGAAGATTTACCACTTCCAGATGCCCCCAACACGGGTATAAAATTACGGGTTTGAGTCGCTGCAAATAGTTTTTCTACAAATGCCTCACGTCCAAAGAAATACTCCGCGTCATCAGGACCAAAGTGAAATAAACCACGATAAGGACAGGGAAGATTTTTATCACTGGCAGTAACCGTAGATTCAACAGGTTTTTCCCTGGTATCTTCACTGTAATAGTAATTGGTGATGGTAATAGTAGCAGTGTTGCGATCGCCGGGAATAATGATACTACCGTCGGCATTCTCACCAACTTTGACACTGCGATCTTCCTCTATCATCCTCCCCTCACCTATTGTTACTTACTGTTATTGCTGGTCTCATATATCGCATTAATACTGTGTTGTTATCAGTAAAATCAACACCAGTATCTAAAAGAGTATTTCAGCATCAACAACAGTATTTCCGGTAAAATCGGTTCAATGTGGTAAGGATGTCAAAATATCTGCTAAAATTTCCTCACCAGAACGGGGATTCCAACCCAATTCTTCACGGGCTTTTTTTCCTTCTACCCGCACGCAGCGATCATAAACATAGTGGACTCTTTCCTTAGCAATGGGAGGATTCCAATTAAATACTCTACCTATGGGATCAAGTATATTTCCTATCACCCTCACCACCGGCTCTGGTACTTCTACGGGTACAGGTACACCAGTTTCTTGACTAATAAAGGCAAACATTTCCTTGGTAGGGAGTTCATCGGCGGAGATAATATAGTGTTCTCCAATGTTCCCCTTCTGAGCGGCTAAAATCATCGCCTCCACCAAATCATCCACATGCACAATCCCAGTCATGCGATCGCCACCCACCCATAATTTCAACCAGCCTTTGAGAAATAATCTCAGTGCGGGGGCAAAATGGGGGTCATCAGCACCAAATATACCAGAAGGCATGACGCTAACTACGGGTAGTCCGGCGACGGCAAATTCATCGACTATTTGTTGGGCTTGATATTTAGTGCGATCGTAAGCTGAAGAAAATTCTGTTTGGGTTCTTTGGAAGGTTTCATTTACTACTTGTCCTTGGGTATCCCCATAAACCCCAATGGTGCTGCAATAAACCATTTTGGATACGGCTGTTTCTTTTGCTACCTCCACCACTGCTTTCGTTCCTTCCACATTCACCCGTTCCATTTCTTGGTCATTAACCAACCCCAATTCTACGTAAGCGGCTGTATGGAATACCGTATCCACATCTGCCATAGCTTGCCTTAATGCTTTGCGGTCGGTAATATCTCCATAGAACAATTGCACGGGTATATCTGCAATCCGCGTCAAATTGCTACTAGAACGTACCAAGCCTACCACCGTATTACCACGTTGATGTAGACTTTTAACTAAGTGGGAACCGGTGAAACCATTAGCACCCGTAACTAAAGCTTTCATAGTACTTTTTTGTAAATGCGATAAGTCTTGTAAATTTTACCCCCAGCAGTTTCAATCAGTTTGCGGGAGGGATAATTATCTTCCCACACCCAAGATAATTCCGCCCTTTTGTAAGGCTTACCCTTTTGAATTCCCCCTTGCATGCCCAGATAAATTAAAGCTAAGGGTACCATTTTTCGCCGATATTCTGGTAAAGATGCGATCGCAATTACCCTGCCTTGATCTATTTGACGACGATACCAAAGAAACTTGAGAATACCTAACCAGTTGAGTTTACCATTGACGTGTTTTAAAGCAATATTATAGTCTGGCAAACCCATCCAAAAGCCAATCATTTTACCATTATCTTCCGCGACGGGGAATACATCTGGATCGACCAATTGCTGTAAATCCTTAGCTTCGTCCAGAAACTCCTCTTCTGTACGGGGGGTAGAACTCCAATTATTTGCAAAGGCGGTGGTAAATAGCTGATACAGGCTGCGACAATCCTGCTCAAACCCTTCCCCTTTGGTATGGATAGGACGAAAAGTAATTCCCGATTTACAAGCAATGCGATACCCTTTTTCAAACTTAGCCGACAGGCTACTATCCAAGGGAAAATCATAAGCATAGGCATCCTTAGCCCTTTGCCAACCCGCCTGTTCCATAAACTGGGGATAGTAGGGGGGGTTGTAAGGCATCATCATCATTGGGGGAGAATCAAAGCTATCCACCAAAAAGAAGCAACTATTATGGGTAGATAAATTAATCGGACCTCTGACAGCTATCATGCCGCGATCGCGTAACCATTGACAAGCAGTTTCCAACAATCCTTGGGTAATTTCCAAGTCTTCTACACACTCAAAATAGCCAAACAACCCAATATTCTTAGCTTCCTGTGCAATCAATCGCTGATTAATGGCTGCAACAATTCGTCCCAAAGGTGTTCCTGAATCTGAATCCACAGCTATAAACTGTTGAAACTCTCCATATTCTGTAAAAGGACTATCTGGAACTAGTTGTCTGGCAATACTACTGCGGATTGGGGGAACCCAATTTGGGTAATTTTGATAAACCTTAGTTGGAACATCAAGAAAGCTTTCTAAATCGGAGTCCGTACTAACAGCCTTAATCTTAAATTTGCTAGTTTTGTCCATGATTAAAAAATGGGGAAAGTATTGAAGAGTGAGGAATAAGGAGTGAATAACTCCTAACTCCTAACTCCTAACTCCTAACTCTTACCTCCTAACTCTTAACTTTTTAAGCCGTAGCTACTGTTGCTGGTTTATACAAATCATTCCGTGTTTTTACTAATCCTTCTACCAAAAGATCCATCTCTTCTTTAGTATGTAGAGCATTAGCAGTAATCCGGAGGCGGGGTTTAGCAATAAACCAGATTGCAGATACCCAAACACCATAGTTTTCCATCAGATGACGGGTAAATTGTTTGGGGTTATATTCTGGGGGTAATATTACTGGGATCACATTAGTTTCCCCAATCACCTCAAAATCATGCTCAATCAGCCTTGAGCGCAAGTAACGACTATTGGCCTGTAAAGTCTCTACCAGTTGGGGATTTTGCTTTACCTGACGGATACTTTCTAATGCTGCGCCTGTAATTGGAGGGGGTAGGGAAATCGTACCAATGGAAGTGGGGGAAACATCCAATAAATCAACCATTTCCGGTAAGTGACTGCTAATTGCAGCCCCTGCGGAGGCGGCGAATTTAGAAAAGGTGGTCATAATCAACGGAACCATGCCGCGATCGAGGACTTGTTGGGGAGTAATACCAAAGTGTTCGTATATACCGCCTCCAGTGGCACCAATTGCCCCACTGGCGTGTGCTTCATCCATCACAATCACACTACCGGGATAACCTTCGAGCACATCCAACATCTCTGGTAAAGGAGCAATGTCCGCATCCATAGAGAATACCGCATCGGAAACCACCATAATCCGATCGCCTGGTTTGGCATAGCGGCGTAATTTACGGGCGAAGTCATTGACATCACAGTGGCGATATGCTTTAACTCGCACATTCGGGCTGTGACTAAACATTTTTCCCGAACGATTACCTGCATTCACCACGGCGGAGAGGATACAACCATGATTGAGAACATCTGTCATAATCAGGGTTTCTCTGGTATGGTGAAAACCAGGAATATTAATTGCTAAATGGCAAAAACCATCTACCAGAGCTTGCATGGCCATCCAAGCATTCAGAAATAGATGGGTATGGGGCAAATGTTTAAAAGCAGATATTTCTTGTTCTAATTGCCGATGCAAGTCAATACGACCGCTAAGAACCGAGCAAGAACTATTAGATGTTCCATACTTGACAATAGCATCAATGGCTGATTGTTTTACAGCTTCTGATTGGACTAGACCTAAAACATCATTGGTGCAAAATGTCAGAAGCTTGTACCGTTTGCCACTCCCAGGATCTTCCACATCTACTAAATTACCCTGTTTTCCATGGCAAATGAACTTATCTGGATAGAGGCCACTTTGGTATAGCCTCTGCATATATTCTTCTACAACTTCCACAGTCTACTCCTCTCACCTTGATAAAAGCACATTGGACTCGGTCTAAGCAGTTTTAAACTAACCCTCATCGCAGCTAATAGATTTAACTTTTTTATGGATGATCACAAATTCCCTTTGGGGAAATTCCTTAAGTTACAGCAGATGATTCTTGCTCCTTGTGATGGTTACTATTTGACAGTTCTCTAGATTGTTGCATAAATTTTTCATATTGCCCGACAAT
>JASJCX010000263.1 GCA_030065255.1 Calothrix sp. MO_167.B42
CTAAAACTAGGCTTGCTAAAAGTATTCATGATGCTGGTTGGGGACAATTTTTATCCATACTTTCAAACAAAGCCGAAAATGCTGGTTTGTTGGTAATTCCCGTCAAGCCTCATGGAACTTCTCAAGAATGCTCGAATTGCGGTCACAAGGTCAAAAAAACGTTATCCCAAAGGATACATAATTGCCCGGTTTGTCATACTTCGATATGTCGTGACCTCAATGCAGCAATAAACATCAGGAAGCGTGGGACACACGCCCTGTCTAAAAAAGCTCAGTTAATGTCTAGGGTTGCCTAGAGTCGCTGAGAAGCCCACACTCACCCGTAGGGGAGTGTGCGGAGTATGTCACGACTTTCTCCAAAATAGCAACTGGTTTTATGAGAATTTTTCATGGTGGCCAGAAGTATGTGGTCAAACTATAAACAATTGCATCAACTACACATAATTGCTGATGACTACATTCATAAAGGTATTTCAAGTTACTTTTTATCCGTGAAAATATTGATATTTTCTTGACAAAAATTATTAATTCAGTAAAGTTATGTTACCTTAATGCTATAAATTCTCAATTGCAATACGAGTTTACTCGATTGTAGAACATTGGTTAGGAATAGGAACATCGAACTATGGTAGATTGTGTATGTATGGTGGGCTTATGCTGTCTTTAAAAGCATTTCCGGAATTTTCCCAGCTCATTAGTGGTTGAAGAAGAAAAGGATAAAAGTTTCTAAATTTATTTATTTTTGGAAAACTAGTACTTCACCACACTAATTTTGATGGATGAAGCAAATTTTCGTAAATTGGTACAAGAAACATTTTCCGTTATCGAATTATTTTCAAAAGCGCGATCGCGCTTTTGTTCGTAACTATTCCCAGGTCCAAACTCTTCCCTAGGTCTAAAATTTCTCCCAAACTTGCGGATTCCCTTTACCATTGGCTGTGGCAGATTCCACCGTCCTCTCTTTGATATAGCACTATGAAATTAGAACGCGGACATTTCTAAATCCAGCAAACCCTTTAACAGCTTACTATTCCCTGTCCCCTATTCCTTGTTCCCTGTCCTCTGTTCACTGTTCCCTGTTCCCTAGGGCGTAGCACTATAAATTGTGCGTAAAGTATCATCAACTAGGGCTTGTGGGGAATCATCAAATACCACACGGCCTCGATTCAAACCAATAACGCGGTCAGCGTATTCAATCGCCAGGGATACTTGATGCAGATTTGCCACAATTGTGATCCCATCTTGACGGCAAATTTCCCGGAGCAATTCCATAATCTCTTGACTCGCCACCGGATCGAGACTAGCAACAGGTTCATCAGCCAAAATTACCTGTGGACATTGTGCCAGCGCCCTAGCTACACCCACCCGTTGCTGTTGTCCTCCCGAAAGTTGGTCTACCCGCTCCCAAGCTTTTTCGATTAATCCTACCCTCTGGAGTGTCCACTGAGCAATTTTCCAATCTCCCTTGCCGAACAGATAAAACATACTAGTCCACCAAGGACGGTAATATAAACGCCCGGTTAATACATTGGTCATCACATTCAAACGACTCACCAGATGAAATTGTTGGAATATCATTGCCGTGCGCGATCGAATTTGGCGGATATTTTTAGCAGTTAAAGTTTTTCCCTGAACAATCACCTCACCAACAGTTGGTGTTTCCAAGCCATTGATCATTCGCAACAAGGTTGACTTTCCCGCACCACTAGGACCGAGAATGGCGTTAAAGGTTCCCTCTTGGAAACTGAGACTAGTGGGATGAACTGCAATTATTCCATTCTCGTAGGTCTTAGTCACTTGATTGAGTTGAATCACAGGCGTACTTTTCACGTTGGCATAGCCTGCCCTCAGGGCTTATGATTTAGGACTGGGATTCTATTTTTTGCAAAATATCTTTTAGTCTTGCTAATTCATTGACATAGCGTTTTGATTGAAAAAAATCTTGAGCTTTTGTGAGAATATCGATCGCTTCTGTTTGCTTATTTTGCAATAATAGAGCATTTGCCAAACGTAAATGTCCATCAATTATTTTCGGAGCGCGATTAATCACCTCTTCATATTCATTCATTGCAGCTTCCACTTGTTTTTGCTGCATTAATGCATCTCCCAAAAGCAGATGAACCACATCATTGGTAGAATTAATGGAAATTACCTGTCGAAAAGCTTTTTCCGCATTTTCATAATCTTGTTGCTGATAAAATTGTATCCCTCGTTGAAATAAATTATTAGTTTTCCAAGTTCTCAGAGAAAAATAAATTAACGAGACAAGAATCAAGATAATAATAACAGTTACAAGGAAATCGAATGGTAAAGTGTCCATCATTTTCTAATCCAAAAGACAAGCAATAGGGAACAGTAAATATTCTAAATAAAATAACTTCCAAATAAATTGATAAAAACTGGCAATCGCACTTTTATCTTCCAAGTTTACATTCCCAGAGCGCCACCACATAATGCCCAACAATAACAAATGGGAAATCACCAGAAAAATTGCATTGGCACTAAACCCAGGTAACCAGGCCACTCCAATCATTCCTAGATAACATATGGTAATTACCCAACGAGCTAAATCAAACACGGCTTGCTGACCGAGTTTAATAGTAAAAGTAGTAATATTATATTGCCGATCGCCTTCTAAATCTGGTACATCCTTAAAAATAGCGATCGCAAAGGTAAATACAATAATAAATAAAGTCAGTGCCCATACAGCAGGTGGGATGGATTGCTCCTGTTGCCATACCCAACTAAAATGCAAAAATAATCCTAAATTAACAATTGCTCCCCGCACAGCAAAAATACATAATGCTGCCCAAAAAGGAAATCGTTTTAAGCGAATTGGTGGTAAAGAGTAAACAGTGCCAATAGCTAAACTAATGCCTACCATTCCCAACAAAAATGGTCCTTGAATACCAGCCAGAAGCAGTGCCAAAATACCCGTAACAGCAACAATTAACTTCCCCGTGCGTGGAGTTAATTCACCGGAAGCAAGGGGTAAATTAGGTTTATTGATCCGATCAATTTCTATATCTTCAAGTTGATTCAGACCAACAATATAAACATTACCACAAAGACAAGCAATCCAACTTTCCAAAGGGGAGAGTAGGGAATGGTAAGAAAATAGAGAAATCGCGATCAAATATAAACCCCACACACTTAAAGTAGTGCCAATAATCGTATGGGGGCGAGAAAACTTCCACAAAGCATAAAACCAGTTAATAAAATTTTGGATTTTGAATTTTCGATTTTCGATTGATTCCACACTCCTTACCTCCCAACACTGATTAAATGGATGACACTGATGACACGGATAGTTGATAATCCAACTGTGAACACTGATTAAATGGATGACGCTGATGACACGGATATTTGATAATCCAACTATCAACTATCAACTCTTAACTCTTAACTCTTAACTCCACAAAGTAGCCCAAAGCGAATTAACCCACGCTCATAACCGCGACGCATCAATCCCAAAGACAATGCTCCCACAATCGTTGTCCATCCCGCACGTAACAAACCAAAAATCGCCTTGGGAGTGAAAGCCGAATCAATCACCACATGCCAAAAAGGTGCAACAGCCTTGGACCAATCAGCAGTATGAATATTCTTCAAACCAACTTCATGGGCGATGGCAGCATATTCAGGCAAGGAAATCACATAAGGTAAACAATACACCCGATAGATATCCTGTAAATGCTTTTGTTCATCTGCACTCAAAGGAGAACTATCAGTGGGACGATGACACCAAGTCACCAAAATTAGCTTACCTCCCGGTTTGAGTACCCGATAGCACTCCTGGATAAACTTACTTTTATCCGGCATATGCTCCCCACTTTCCAAGGACCAAACCAAATCAAAGGAATTATCTGCAAAAGGCATTCCTTGGGCATTGGCAACCAAAAACTCTGACTGGGAAGCTAAACCCAACTCCCCAGCACGTTCGGTTGCCCTATTTGCTTGCACTGGACTAAGGGTAATTCCCGTGGCTTGGGCGTGGAATTTTTCTGCTAGATACAAAGAACTGCCACCAATGCCACAGCCTACGTCTAGGACCTTTTCTACCTGCCCCACCTCAGACCATTGGAGTATTTCTTCAATTAAATCAATTTGTGCCTGTCTGCGGTCTTTTTTTTGGTTACCCTCCGCACCATAGTAGCCATGGTGCATATGTTCGCCCCAAATTTCCTCCCACAACCCAGAGGAAGAATCATAAAATGCTTGAATTTGCTGATAAAGAGTTGCACTCATAAATTAAGCAATGTTAAGACAAAACTGCAACAGGATGGACAATATACTGTAGGCTACCATGTGTGTTTTGAATTAAATATAGGAACATTTTTATTTTTCAGTAAAATAAATTCTGCCCTTAATCTCAGACAGTTACTCCATCTGGGAAATCCAAGACCGCACTAACCACAGAACAAAAGAATACAAGCTCCTAAATTTATTTATGGATTATGGAAAAATGAGAAATAATTGTGCAGCGATGTATGGGACTCATATTTGATTTTTGCTGGCGTAGCCTGCGCTTGTGCTTAAAAATCTCAGTATGCTTTCTGTTCCCTATTCCCTGTTCCCTATTCCCTATTCCCTATCCTCACAAATGGTGCAATAACTCATTTCTTGATGCAGTCGTCCATGGGGGAAAACTCCAAAACCAGGCTGTATATATATTTGAGCCATGGGATTAATCCAAAATAGGCAACGGATAACGGATAACGAATTATCTGTTTTCCAAAATCCAAAATCTAAAATCCAAAATCCAAAATCTAAAATCCAACAATGACTGTTTCTCGCACAATTTGCTTTGGTTTTTTAGCAGTAATTACCATAGGAACCCTGCTATTAATGATGCCTTTTGCTACCAGTACTGGTACTTGGAACGACCCAATTGTGGCCTTATTTACATCTACTTCAGCAGTGTGTGTCACTGGATTAATAGTAGTTGATACTGGTACTGATTTTTCCTTTTGGGGTCAGTTATTTATTTTACTGTTACTGCAAATTGGCGGCTTGGGTTATATGACCACAACCACTTTTTTGATTTTGCTTTTGGGTAAGAAATTTGACCTTAGCCAAAAAAGAGCAATTCAAAAAGCTTTAGACAGACCGGGAATGCATGGTAGTAGTTACATTATTCGTTCTATCATTGCAACCACATTGATTTTTGAAATTATAGGTATATTTTTATTATTACCTACCTTTGTGCGCGATAGTGGATGGCAACAGGGAACATGGTTAGCAATTTTTCACAGTATTAGTGCTTGGAATAATGCTGGTTTTAGTTTATTTGCAGATAGCTTGGTTAGATACCAGTCATCTACCTTATTAATTTTCACAATTTCCGCATTAATTATATTTGGTGGTATTGGTTATCAAGTAATATTAGAAATGTTTTTCTGGTTGCGTGATCGCCTGAGTAAAAGAAAAGAAAAATTAGTTTTTTCCCTAGATTTTAAAGTTGCAACCAGCACAACTATTGTTTTATTAATTCTGGGAACCATCGCCTTTTTCTTTGTAGAATTGAGGCACTCTGCAAAGTTTGATATTTTTGATAAATACCATGGATTTTTAGCCGCTCTATTTCAATCTGTGTCAGCGAGAACTGCTGGCTTCAACAGCATTGATATTGGCAAAATGAGCAATGCTGGATTATTTATTATGATTGCCTTGATGTTTATTGGAGCTAGTCCTGGGGGTACAGGTGGGGGAATTAAAACTACTACCATTAGGGTGTTGACTAGTAGCACAAAATCAATTCTACTAGGAAAAGAAGAAGTAATTTTATATGAGCGTACAATCTCAATATCTTTAATTTTAAAAGCTATTGGAGTATTAGTTGGATCGGTGGGAACTGTACTTACATCTACAGTGCTCATTGCTCTGAGCGACCCGAATTTACCATTTATTCAAATTTTTTTTGAAGTGGTATCTGCCTTTGCTACTGTAGGTTTATCTACAGGGATTACTGCTAGTTTATCGGGATTGGCAAAGTTGGTGTTAATCTTCACCATGTATGCTGGCCGGGTAGGAATTCTACTGCTAATGTCATCTCTTTTAGGAGATCCCCGTCCGACTCAAGTTCACTATCCCGAGGAAAATTTATTGGTGGGGTAGATTGATTAAATTACAAATAGGGGATAGGGGACAGGGGATAGGGAACAGGAATTGTACTGAGTTATGTAAGCGCACAGCGCAGGCTACGCCAACAAAAATCAAATAGTAATCTTATATAAAATTGACAGCAAACTAGATTTAAATATCAAAATAAATGGTTAAAAAAACAAACCCCATGAATTTATCATCATTAAAATTCTTTCGTAATTTGATTAAAGATAATCATCAGTTTGCAGTGATTGGTTTAGGTCGTTTTGGCCGTTCAGTGAGTTCCACTTTAAATAAATTAGGTTATCAAGTATTAGCCACAGATATAGATGAAAAGTTAGTATCCCACGCCCTCACAGAAAATATTGCTGGTCATGCTTTGCAACTAGATTCAACAGAACCAGCAGCTCTCAAGGAAGCCGGAATATTTGAATTTGATACCGTAATTATAGCTATAGGTAATTATATCCAAGAAAGTATTATTACCACCTTAAATGTGAAAGAAGGTGGGGTACCCAATATAGTTGCCAAAGCATCAAGCGAAGTACATTGTAAACTTTTGACAAAAGTTGGTGCAGATCGTGTAGTTTTCCCCGAACATGAAGCAGGTTGTGCTTTAGCAAAAAGTCTTACCAAACCATCAATTTTAGAAAGATTTGACCTCGATCCCGATAACTGCATTGTAGAAGTGATGGTACCCGAAGAATTTCATGGCAAAACCATTGCAGAACTACAACTACGTAACCGCTTTGGTGTAAATGTATTAGCAGTAAGTGAAGGTGGAAAATTTTTAATTAATCCTGAGCCTAGTAAGCGTTTGCAGAATGGGTCAATTATGGCAGTAATTGGTAATAACGAAAATATTAATCGTTTGCCCATTTAGCTCATCCCCTTATTTCCAACTATCTAAAGATTTGACGGCAAACACCACTTTGAGATTACGGTTCACCCCAATGGCTGGAAGTATTAATTCCCATACATTAGACAAAGTGGAAGCGAATCCTACTAGATCAGCCCACTAGATGCATTCTGAGGCTTAACCGTCCTGATTAAGGTTCGGAAAACCACCCTTCATGGACTGGCTACACAGGCTCAGTATATATGTCAGCATAGACTGATAACCAATGGTTGTTACCGGAGGTTGTCCTCAAAAACACTAAAGGTATTTATGCTGAACTGGCTGGTTAATCAAATCAGGTAGTTCAATACTTAATCCTTTATAAACCCACCGATTTATTTTTTTGTAGTTATACGGAGCCAATAGCTAACAATGGCAAAAGTAGTTGGAATCGACTTAGGTACTACTAACTCCTGCGTGGCAGTTATGGAAGGTGGTAAACCCACGGTTATTGCC
>JASJCX010000013.1 GCA_030065255.1 Calothrix sp. MO_167.B42
ACCCCTTGCGGTATCTAGCCCAGAGGTGGTTCTCTCACGCCAGTTGCTTCAAGTCGGCAAAGCCGCCCAACGCACTGGCTCCTCAAGCGTTGACTTTCCGAGTGCCCCTCGGTAGTTGGATTGCTCCAAAAATTTGTTTTACTTAAATTCTGTGTCGTCTAGTTCCCATGTAGACGCGGAGCGGCTTCCCGAAGGGTAGATTTTACCTATTCCCAGGGCAGAAACTAGAACTATGGAATAGAACCCCATATCTTCAATTGTCAAGGTACAGATTGGCGTTAAGCAGTTAGGTTTTTATACAGGTTGATTACCCTTCCTGTGAATAATACTGTAGCACCAAATGTCACGAATGGGCTAAAGCCCTTAAATAGTTTTCATCCCCGGCTTAAAAGACATTAAACCCTAAAAACACAAAACGTTTTTAGGGTTTAATTCCGGGGCTTTCAACTTATTTTCTTGTAAATAGAGAGGTAATTAATGGTGTCTTTTGTTGTAGTCTATTTATGATTGGCAAATCACTTTGCTTTCGCACTCACCCATTCTATGATGATTTTCTCATAATTTGCCTCGATTAACAAAGGAACTTTTATAGCTAGTCAACTTCATTCAGAGAAATTTGATGTGTAAGGTAAGGTAGTGAGCGAGGAAGTTAGAATTGTTGCGAAGGATGCGAGAAATTATCCGCAAAGCAGGAAAATTCAGAAGTTGGTTGCCCGTTAATGAACAATGGTGGGTAAAGTTAGATTTACTTAGAACCTTGGTGCGGCGAGATTTAGAAGCTAGGTATAAGGGTTCAATTTTAGGTAACTTATGGCCCTTGCTCAATCAACTATCACAACTATTGATTTACACTTATGTGTTTTCCATAGTTTTACAGGTCAAGTTGAGCTTGAAAGGCTTACCTGCTGATAATAATTTGAGTTTTGGTTTATGGCTGTTTGCGGGGTTACTTCCCTGGATTGCCTTTACAGGTGGCCTAATGCAGTCTGCTAATTCCGTAGTCGGACAACCGAATTTAGTCAAAAAAGTTGTTTTTCCCCTGACTTTATTACCACTGATCCCAATTTTATCAGCTTTCATCGAAAGTGCTTTTGGTTTAATGGCGCTGATTTTTCTGGTAGCAATAGTTACTCATACTTTACACCCAACTTTAGCAATTTTACCATTGGTATGGCTACCGCAGTTATTGTTTACGGCTGGTTTGGGTTATTTAGCGGCAGGATTAACGGTATTCTTGAGGGATATACCCCAAACCCTAGTAGTTATTCTCAATCTTTGGTTTTATCTTACACCACTTGTCTATCCAGCTAGGGTAATTCCACAACAATGGCGGGCTTTAGTATTTTGGTTCAATCCCATGGCTGCGATTGCGGAAGTTTACCGTGATTTAATCTTAGTAGGAGAGGTCAACCATTGGGGCGAGTGGGGTATTGCTTCTGTAATATCCATATTATTATTTTGTTTTGGGTTGTGGATATATAGAAAACTACGTCCGGCTTTTGCCGATGTTCTCTAATATTTTCCATCGGATCGATCAATTCAGTTGGCTATGGTTATACGATACAATACTGCAATTATTTACTGATATGGCATCTACGTCCTGGTATGTGATTATGTGGTGATGTGGGAGTTTTGAGGAGTGATGTTGAAATTATGGGTGAGGATATAACAATTTCTCTGAAAAATGTCTCGAAGTGCTTTAAGCGGTATGCCCGTCCTGTCGAACGTTTAAAAGAAATTTTACTCCCAGGGAAAAGTAGGGCAGATGAATTTTGGGCACTGCACAATATCAATTTAGATATTTTTAAAGGAGAGACAGTAGGTATTGTCGGACGCAATGGTTCTGGGAAAAGTACACTTCTACAAATTATTGCAGGTACTTTAACCCCCACTACAGGAGAAGTAAAAGTCAATGGACGTATTTCGGCTTTATTAGAATTAGGCAGCGGATTTAATCCTGAATTTACAGGCAGACAAAATGTCTTTTTTAATGGACGTTTATTGGGCTTAACTCAAGGGGAAATTGAGAATAAATTAGATGATATTCTGGGATTTGCAGATATTGGTGAATTTATTGATGAACCTGTTAAAACCTATTCGAGTGGGATGTTTGTCCGTTTAGCGTTTGCAGTGGCGGTAAATGTTGAACCAGAAATTTTGATTGTAGATGAAGCTTTATCAGTAGGGGATGGAGTTTTTGTTCACCGTTGCATGGCAAAAATAAAAAGTTTCCAAGATGCTGGTGGAACAATTTTATTTGTATCCCATGATACGGGAACGGTAGCTCGTCTATGCGGCAAAGTCATATGGATTAATCAAGGGAATATTGTTGAAATCGGCGAACCAGATGTCATTAGTAGGCATTATCAAGCTTGGATGTATGAGCAAATTAATGACTATCAAAAAAAATATGCTCAAGAGCAATTAACAGAAAATGAGCAAAATCCTGAGAAAGTAGAAAATGTACCTCAAAATCTGATTAAACAGCAAAAAGAAAGTATTAAATCAAATCCTTTTACTGAGAAAAAATATAAATCATATAATAATGTAGAACGTTTTGGAACAGGCAGGGCAGAAATTATAAATATTGAAGTATTAGATATTAATAATGCCAATATAGGATTTGTATATCCGAAGGATAAAATTAAATTGGTAATTCAAATCGTCAGTTTTGATCGGATAAAAATGCCTATAGTTGGTATTGCTTTATGTGATAGATTAAGAACAACTATAACTTCTCTAAATACAGATCAATATAATTATAAATTAAGTAGTTTATTGCCCCATCAATTATTAACAGTAGAATTTCAGCTAGATTGGCCTGAGATTCAAGGTGATAACTATGTGTTAGAATGTGCCGTCGCTTGTGGAACCCAGGAGCAGCATGAAATGTTGGATTGGTTACAATCACCACTGAATATTATGTCAGGGGTAATAGATTTAACATTTGGAATATTTCGTATCCCAAATATTGAAATTTCCCATAGGGTTAAAGCTTATGGGCATGATTTAAAAACAAATAGCAAAGTTTTAGAGGGAAATATGAACTATTAGTCAAGCCAATATTTTTAATTTTATGATTATCGCTTTAATCAAAGATTACTTAATTTTATGGAGTATTGCAGTTAAATGTTAGCAGAAGATATCAAAAGATATGGTCAATGGATGTATGAATTTGACCTTGGTAATGGAGTAAAAACCCCTATTTATTCAGAATCCTTGAATCAGGTGAATAAAGTCAGGCATTCAATGATATTCTCCTTTTTGGATGGCATCTCTTTTAATTATAAATCTGCTTCTATTTTAGACCTAGCTTGTAATGAAGCATACTTTATGTTTGAGATGTTAAAACGAGGAGCAAAATATGGTCTTGGAGTTGAGGGAAGAAAGGAAAATATAGAAAAGGCTTTGTTTATTCAGCAGGCTCTTAATTACCCAAATTGTGATTTCCAACATCAAGATGTTTTTGAATTTAACTATGAAAAAGACAAATTTGATATCGTACTTTTATTAGGCATTATTTACCATGTAGAAAATCCTATTGGACTGATACGAAAAGCAGCTCTAGCAAGTTCAAAATACCTGTTTGTGGAAACCCAACTGTGTAAAAGCGATCGACATATTCCCTTTGGTTGGGGTACTCCTAATGAATATTTACATGGGGAGAGTTACTTTGTAGTTCATACAGAGCAAGAACCAGAAAACCCACTAGCATCTTTAGCTGGTTTAAGTTTAATCCCAAATTTATTTACTGTGGTTAAAATTCTCAGGCATTTAGGCTTTCAAAGTATTATTCAACTACATCCAAATTATCTGGTGCAAGAACCCCAATATAATCAGCTAGATAGAGTCATATTAGTGGGTATCAAGTAATATTCATATACTTATTATATTGTATTATGCCTATATGTGAAGCAATCAATTCCTGCATTTGTTGCGGTTCTAATCGCATAGCACTTAACGCTGTGTTATGGAAATCACTGATAGATGAATGGCGGATTTCCCATTATGAAGTTGAATATATTAATCGTCAACAAGGATTGCATTGTCTTGATTGCTCCTCTAATTTACGTTCCATGGCATTAGCAATGGCAATTATGAGATGTTTTGGCTATCGCGGAATATTTCAGGATTTTATCAAGCAAGAAATTACGCAAAAACTCAAAATTTTAGAAATAAATACAGCAGGTAGCTTAACCCAATTTTTATCAGAACTACCAGGACATTGTTTGGGAAACTATCCAGAAGTAGACATGATGTCCCTTAAATTTGTAGATGAATCCTTTGATTTAGTAGTTCACTCCGATACCCTAGAACATATTCCTTATCCTGTGAGGGGTTTATCTGAGTGTCATAGAGTATTAAAATCTGAAGGCTTATGTGTTTTCACGATTCCGATGATTGTTGATAGACTAACTAGCAATCGAGAAGGATTAGCTCCTAGCTATCATGGTGTTTCTGAAGTTCAACAATCTGATTTATTAGTTTATACAGAGTATGGTTGCGATGCTTGGAAACATACTATTCAAGCTGGATTTCAGGAGTGTAGGATAATTTCCCTAGAATATCCTGCTGCCCAAGCAATTGTTGCAGTCAAATAAATTAAAGGAGCTAAAGTTTTATGGAATTCACTGGTGAAAGGTATGTTCCACATTTAAATGGTCAAATTAAATACGAGCATATACATAGATATGCATTGTGTTTGGAATTTGTGAATGGTAAATCAGTATTAGATATTGCTTCTGGTGAAGGATATGGTTGTGCATTATTAGCAACAGTGGCAGAATCTGTTGTTGGAGTTGATATTAGTTCTGAAGCCATAGAATCTGCAACCCAGGAATATGGTAGTCTGCCCAATCTCAAGTTTTTGGTGGGTTCATGCGATTCTATACCATTACCGGACAATTCATTTGATGTAGTCACCTCTTTTGAAACTATTGAGCATCATGATAAACATGAAGAAATGATGCTGGAAATTAAAAGGGTTTTGAAGCCAGATGGAGTGCTAATTATATCATCTCCAAACCGCTTGATTTATTCAGATGAGCCTAAGTATCAAAACCCATTTCATGTTAAAGAACTTTATTATGACGAATTAGTTGATTTATTGAATCGGCATTTCAGATTTTCCAAATTTTATGGACAAAAATTAGCTATCAGTTCTTTTCTCTTCTCTTTGACAGAATTAAATGTAAGTGATTTTCAATCGTATAGTGGTAGTTCAAATAATGTCAAGAAAATAGTTCCGGCATTAGAGTCTCCCTTATATTTTTTGGTCATATGCTCAGACAATGAACATATCCAACAAAATATTGATTCAATTTATATTGATAAAAATGATGACTTATTAAAAAATATTTATGTAGATATAAAAAATTTTCAATCCCAATTAGAACAAACTCAAACAGAACTAGAAAAATCACAATCCCAATTAGAACAAACTCAAGCAGAACTAGCAAAATCACAATCCCAATTAGAACAAGCTCAAACAGAACTAGAGGATTTAAAATATAAATATAAATATTATCTGTATATTTTGAAAAAAATACTCCATAAAACTAAGAATTTTGTGCTCAATGGGATTCGTAAATTACGAAGCAAAGATAAATTCAAATGGGAAAGAGTTATTAATACTGGAGATATAGAAGGCTATTTAGAATCACCACATATTCAAGAAAATAATGTAGATGGTAAGTTAATAGTCTCTGGCTGGGTTTTTAGTAGAAGCTCGAAAATTAAGGATTTAATTTTAATTATAGATGACTTATTAGAAGAAAAAATTGAATATGGCTTGTTTCGCCCAGATGTATCTGAAGCAAACATAGATGTTGTAGATGCAGGTTTATCTGGATTTACAAAAACTATTCTATTTGACACTAATTACTCTGGTAAAATCAACATTAGAATTTGGTCAGTTTTGGAAAATGGAACACGAATTTGTTGTTTTGCTAGACAGGTAAAATTTAAGGCTAAGAAACCAAAGAAAACTATTAGAATCGATTTCTTGATTTTTCTACGCAGTGCATTATTTAAAGCTTTTGATGCTTTTAAACAAGGTAGATTGCCACTTTCTCCATATTTGTGGTTTTATTATCTCCGTCGGCATTACAGAAAAATTAAGGGAATCCAAAATTCAGCTATAGAGTATTCTAATATTATTCATCCTTGGCAAACTGAAAATTTATATCAACGTTGGATACGCACAAATTTTCCCACACCAAAGCTTTTGGCGCGGATGGAAGCAGATGCAGAAAAATTAGAACCAACGGGAGTCAAAATAAGTATTGTAGTTCCTGTTTATAACACTCCCGAAATTTTTCTCAAAGAAATGATTGATTCAGTGAGAACACAAATTTATGCCAATTGGGAATTGTGTATTGCTGATGATTGCTCTACAAAACCTGGTGTTCAAGAAATATTAAAACAGGTAACGGCAGAGGACTCACGCATCAAAGTTATTTTTAGACAAAATAATGGTCATATTGTAGAAGCAACTAATTCAGCATTGTCAATTGCGACGGGTGAATATGTGGCATTACTAGATCATGATGATACCTTGTCCGTGGATGCACTGTTACATATTGCTGAATGCGTCAACAAGCATCCCGATGTGGATTGGATATATACAGATGAGGATAAAATTAACCAATCTGGATATCATTTCGATCCACAAATGAAGGGTGCCTGGAGTCCAGAAATGGCTATTACTCACAACTTTACCCACCATCTTACCGTGATTCGTAAAGCATTGATTGCAGAAGTCGGAGGGATGCGAAAAGGGTTTGAGGGAGCGCAGGATCTTGATTTATTTTTGCGTGTAAGCGAAAAGACAACACCAGATAAAATTAAGCATATTCCCCATGTGTGTTACCACTGGCGAACCCACACAGGAAGTACAGCTTCCCACGGAACTCAAAAGCAGTATGTATTTGATAGTGCTCATCATGCTATTGAAGATGCAATTCAACGTAGAGGTTTAAAAGCTAAACCATTTTTGCCCAAAATTGCCAAAAAGCATGGCTTGTGTTTGTACCAACTAAAGTGGGATGATTCTTTATTAGCGCATAATTCTGTGACAATTGTTATCCCTACCAGGGACAGAACTGACTTACTAAAAAAGTGCGTATCTAGTCTGGAAAAAACTGTAGACAAACGTTTTGTCAAATTGATTATAGTAGATGATAATTCTCAAGAACCAGCTACTCATCAGTATCTGCATAAATTGCAAGCAGATCAAGTCTTAAAATGCCAAGTTATCCATGCAGAACGAAAAATAGATACTTTTAATTATGCCCGTTTAATGAATTTGGCTGCTGAACATGTTGAGACACCATATATGCTACACCTCAACAACGATGTGCAAGCCATAGAACCAGGTTGGTTAGAAGATATGGTTGGCTGGATGTCAATCAATGGTGTAGGAGTAGTAGGAGCTAAACTTTTATATCCGAATGGAAATATTCAACATGCTGGTGCGGTAGTAGGGCCTCATAATGGATTAGCGGACCATTTATTTCATGGTTTACATAAAGATGAAGTCGGTTATATTTGCCTGCCCCATGCAGCACGAAACGTTTCGGCAGTAACAGGAGCTTGTCTACTGACTTCAACAAGTTTGTATAGAGAAATTGGAGGATTTGACGAAGATAAATTCACAGTTGAGTACAACGATGTAGATTATTGTCTACGAGTAATTCAATCTGGAAAACGTATCGTCTATACACCTCAAGTAATTCTAGTACATGAGACTAGTGCTTCTAGGGGTCAGCATTTTAATCCTCAAGAGCATATTAATTTTCTGGATAAATATAAATTTTTTACTGATAGTTATTTTAGCAAAAGTTTAGATATTAATTCTATGGAAATGGCGGTTAATCCCTATCATTTCTGTCATGTGGATAGAGTATCTCATCCTAAAATACTATTCATTACTCACAATTTAAATTTGGAAGGAGCGCCACTGATTGTTTACAATTATGCCCGTTATTTTGCAACGAAAGGTGATTGTAAAATTTACGTAATTTCTCCCATCGATGGTGTTTTGCGACAAGAATATGAACAGTTAAATATTCCTGTAAAAATTATAGAAAAAACTTTGCCTCTACCAGAAGAAAATATAGATAAATATCGCAGTCGTTTGCAACAAATAGGAGAGAGCTTAAATCTAGATTCCTTTGATTTAGTTGTATGTAATACATTACTCAGCTTCTGGGGTGTTGAATTGGCTAAACTTTTCAAATTACCCACTATTTGGCATATTCATGAAAGCCAAAATATTAATATGAGCATCAATAGTTTCTTTGGTTCTGCACCAGAAAATGTGATGCAATATATATTGCCAGATTGTTTAGCAACATCCAATAGAGTAGTTTTTCAAGCTGATGCTACACGCAGAATTTTTCATCAATATGATATTCAAGGTAATTTCCGTACTATACCCGGTGGACTCAATTTACAGCGAATCAAGCAATTCCGAGACGAGCATAACAAATCAGACTTACGGAATAAATATGATATAAATCCCAATCATACAGTAGTTTCTATTATTGGCACTACCTGTCAGCGTAAAGGACAACATATTTTTATAGATGCGATTAAAGAATTAGCAGCAATTTTCCCTAACAAGTTTGCCAATATATCTTTTCTCATAGTCGGTGCTAGAAATAAAACCTATTTAGAGCAAAGTTACTTAGAATTATTAAACCGTAAAATTAAAAACTTCTCATTAAATAATATCTATATATATCCTGAAACAAAAGATGTTTATGACTTCTATGCTTTGAGTGATATTTTCGTTTGTGCCAGTTTTGAAGAATCTTTCCCGAGAGTATTACTAGAAGCAATGGCTTTTGAACTTAAAATTATTAGTACTGATGTATTTGGCATTCCCGAAATAGTGAATGATAGAAGTGAAGCATATTTAGTACAACCAGGAGATGCCAAAGCCCTAGCAATTGCTATGAAAAAATGCATCGCAGACCCCAATTTATCATCTTGTCTAGCTCAAAATTCCTATGCAAAATTTTGCCGGATGTTTGATAATCAACATCTTTTACACCAACATCTGTTACTGGCAAAGGAAGTGATTTTACAAAGGGATTAAAAAATGTTCAGATTTTATACAAGCATATAAAAATAATATCATCCATAATTTGTCATGCTAAAAAACAATTTTGTATTGTATAAAAAACGATTATTTTTGTTTTTTATTTATTTTATCCCAGTTATATTAGTATTATGGTATGTTGCCAAATTTAGTGTGAATGTACCCTTCTGGGATGAATGGGCATTGGTTCATTTCTTTGAAAAATTTGCAGCCGGAAATGTAAATTTTTCTGACTTTTTTGCACAGCATAATGAACATCGTATCTTCTTCCCCAGGATATTTTTCTTAATAATTGGCTTTTCCTCCAAATGGGATACAAGGCTAGAAATGTACTTTAGCATTTTCCTAACTATAGTATCTTTCTGGATAATATACACTATTTCAAGTAATAGCCAAACTCGAGACAAAATATTTCATGTAATTAATATTGCTACATGTTTTCTAATATTTTCTTTAGCCCAGCATGAAAATTGGTTATGGGGATTTCAAATAACTTGGTTTCTCATCAATACCTGCGTCATCATAGCAATATTTTTTCTAGTTATACCGAAAAAAATAAAAATCCATCAGAGAATAATTATTTCGGCTATATGCTGTTTTGTTGCTAGTTTCTCTTCAGCCCAGGGTCTCCTGTCTTGGATAGCTCTCATCCCCACGATAGCTTTTGTTGAAGGCAGTGAAAGACAGAAAAAAGGTAGAGTCATACTATGGATAATACTTTTTTTATTATCCGTTGCTATATATCAAATAGGGTACGCTAAACTAAGTTATCATCCTGATATATTCTTCTTTGTAAAAGAGCCATTAATAGCAATTAATTATCTATTAACTATTTTAGCAATGCCAATTGCTAGGCAGTTATTTCCTATTTGGATAATTGGCTTATTTCTATTATTAAACTGGTTATTTGTTAATATATATTGCCTGAAAAACTACCAATCAAAATTTACTCATGATGCAGCTCCCTGGTTGTCGTTAGGTTGGTTTGCAGTTCTATTCGCTTTAATGACTACTGTAGGTAGATCTGGTTTCGGTGTTGAGCAGGCTATGTCATCTAGATACACATCTATTTCATTATTATTAATTGTTTCTTTGTTACAAATATGGCGGCTACTTATTTATCACGAACATTTTTTCGTAGTAAAAAAAAGATATATTAATTCAGCTTATATCTTTCTTGTTGGTATTTTAACAACTATTTTTATTGCTAACTCAGTTGATATGATTCATATGGGGAAGGCAGATTGGTTACGGAAGACTACGGGTAAATCTTGCCTAGAAGTAATCCACTTCATAGATACTAAATCCATTGCTGCACAACCGAATAACTGCTTACAGTCGCTTCAACCTGATCCAGTTAACCTCAAAAAAGAAGCTGAAATGCTTCAAAGGTTAGGTTTCAGAGAGTTTCCTAAAGATATAACTTTTACAACTCAACCGAAGAAAAATTACGGCTATATTGATATTCCTCCCACAACTGATAATGCCTTAATGTTACAGAGAAGTGGGAACATAAAGCTTTTTGGCTGGGCTATCTTACCAAATAGTCGGGAACAACCAAAAATAGTATTTCTGTCTTATGGTGATAGACAATTATTTTTTGCAAATGCTGTAGTAGAATTAGGCAGATCTGATATAGAAAAGAGCTTGAACTCAAGTCTTTATAAAAACTCAGGCTGGAAAGTCGAACTTTCACTAAAATCCTTACCGTTGGGGGAAACTGTAATTAAGGCTTGGGTTTATGACCCAGATAACAAACAGTTTGTCAAGTTAAATGGCGAACCAAAAATTAAAGTAGTGGAGTGAGTTATTACAGTTGTAGCAGTTAGTGTAGGCATCGCAAATTTACAAAAATCAATATGGCAACTCTAAAAAAAACTTTGGCTCCCCTTCAACTATATCTACCAAATATACTCTGGATACTTGCAGTCATATATTGTTCCTTTGCATTTATTCCCATCCCTGGAGGTGTAAAGATAGGGCTAGATCCATCTTGGCAATATGCAATTAGTCAAGCAGCAGCAGAAAAACTTATTTTTGGGCGAGACATTATATTCACCTATGGTTCATTTGGATACCTTATTCATGGTTCTGTAGTGGAGCATAATTTTTGGGCAATAACTATTTTTCGTTTGTTCATACACTTTGGGTTATTTGCTGTTATCTTGGTGAGAATATTAGCCCTAAAATCTAATATTCTGAGATTATCTTTAGCCTTGAGTGTTCTATTTTCTTATTGGAGAGTATTGAGTTTTTCTGCTGATTATCAGATACTGTTTATTTTTTTAATCATTTTATCCTTCAAAAGTATATGGCATCCAAAATCAATCAGATGGTGGTCTTTAGGTCTTGGTGCAATCTCAGGATTTTGTATATTGACTAAATTGAATTTAGGTATTTGTACATTTGGTTCACTGACTTTAATTTTATTAGTTTATCTTTATACTGCTATTAGAACAAAGTCAAATATAACTATTAGATGTATATCCATAGTAGAAGCAATATTAGTAGCAACTTCTGTAGCTTTTGTACTTTTGCACCCCAATTATATTTATAGTAATTTAACTAAAATATTTATATGTATTCTGGCTTCTCTCACTATTTCATTCATTTTTAATTTAATTTATAATTTACTTATCTCTGGGAAACTTCAAGAAAAAAACAAAGTAAAACTTAATTTGCCTATTAGCAGTATTTCCTTTTACTTATGTTACAGTCTTGGACTGTTTATCCTAATTCATTATTCAGTACCTTCATTAACAGCATATTTAAAAAGCTCCTGGGAGATATCATCTGGTTATTCTAGTGCAATGAGCATTGTAGGTCCTATATCAGATTTAATATTGGGAGTTTCTCAAGTAATTTTAATATTAATAATTTTATTTTTTGTAGCCAGAGAAGGAAGTTTTGGCTTTTCTCTAGGTGTAGCACTCGTCTTAGCCATATCTTTCAAACACGGATTTATACGTCAAGGCGGGCATAGTTTGTTCTTGTTTATTACTACGCCAATTATAGTTACACTATGTATTGCTAAAGTTACAAAAAAAAATAGTAAAATATTTTCATTCTTTATTCATTTTTATACATTACTAGTACTATTGTTTGTATATCAACCATATCAACCAATCAATACAGCATCATTAAGAAATTTAGCTCCTGTAAAAATTATTGATAATGTGTCAACTATTTTCAATTTAAGTCAGTTAGAAAAACAAATACATACATCTAGCAAGACTAACTTATCTGGAGCTAAACTACCTGAAAAAATTGTGAAAATTATAAAAGATAAACCAATCGATATTGTTCCTTGGGAAATTTCACTTGTAGCAGCCAACAATCTCAACTGGAAGCCAAGACCAATATTTCAATCCTATTCAGCTTATACAAGTTTTCTTGATCAGACTAATTCAAAAAGCTTGTTAAAGAATCCTAGAGATTACATTATTTACCAATTTACTTCCATTGACCGTAGACATCCTTTTTTTGATGAGCCAGAAACATTTTTTCATATATATTGTAACTATAAATTATCTTCTGAAATACCAGATTTTGTAAATACAGAGAAAATTTATAATTTGATGCTTTTAGACCAGCGTCAATCAAATATATGTTCACCGAGTGTTGTAGGTAAGCAATTTTCAAGTTCTTGGAATAAGAATCAATCCTTAGAAGCAAAGGATGGATTAATGGTTCGTGCCGCAGTGAAAATAGAGTATTCCACTTTCGGTAAAATTTATAAAACTCTCTTCAGAAGCCCACCTGTAAAGATGCAAGTTACTTATGTAAATAATCAAGTAAAATCATACAGAATCATTCCGGAAAATTCAAATAATGGTGTAATAATCAGTCATCTGCCAAAAGACAATTATGAAGCTTTAAGTTTTTTCAAAGGCAATTTGCCTGTGCGGATTAAATCTTTCAGATTCTCGAACAAGAATCCTATTTTATACAAACCAAATATTAAAATCAAGTTAACCTCATATAATCTATTAGATAAGTCCATAAAACAAGATTCATGGATTGATATATCAAAGTTAACAGATATCCGTTTCCTCGATACAAAAATGGATACTGATGGCCTTATAGATACTCAAAATAAAAATGCAGAGAAAGCTAAAAGATTGAAAAGAGGAAAGAAAATTTCTGTATCTGGATGGGCTATTAACAAGAATAAAAAGGGAGAAATAATCTGGATACTTTTAACATCTGGTTCTAACAATAAACCTCTATTACTTGGCAAAACAGGTGGACGCAGATCGGATATTGCTAAAGTTTTCAAGAATAGCAAATATACTAATTCAGGCTGGTCTATAGACTTTAGTTCTCAGGACATGCCTAAAGGTGTTCACAATATAAGAGCTTGGATTTACGAACCAACTGGTAAATTGGCGATACCAATTAGTGGAAACTACCGTGTAGATATACACTAGATTTACAGACTTAAAGATGCAATTAGTAAGTAGTGGGGTGTTAAAAAAATAGTGAAAATTGCTTTGTGTGATGATAACTTTTATCCCTAGTTAAGGATTTGTGATTGATGTTAAAAAAAATACTAAGTCCCAAAATATTTAAATTTCTCTTAGGTGGTGGATTAGCAGCATTAGTCAATTTATTACTGATATTTTTGCTGATTGAAAAATTAGAATTTAATACCCCTTTTTTACGTAATGTCGCCAACCTAATCTCAATTGAAATTTCACTAGTATTTAGTTTTTTTATCTACCGCATTTGGGTTTGGACGGGAGGTACTTGGACATTTAGAGAAGTGATATTGCGACAACTTCCCCTCTACCATGTATCTGCTGGAGCGGCTGTAATGACTCGCATATTCTTTCTCTTCCCTATATTAGATTGGATGGGAGTCAATTATGGAATCAATACTATTATTGGCGTACTTTTAAGTGCATCGATTAACTATTTGATTAGTGATAGATTTGTCTTCAAAACACCAGTTAACAAAGTTGATAGTCAGCAAGAAACGAAAATATCTTCTGACATATATTATCCAGAAGCTTTGACTCCTGCAATATCAGCTAGTTCCGGTTTAAGAAATACTGAATCCTACAATATCGATAAATCGAAATATATTAATAATGGTCAACTGAAAACTCTATCAATAGTAATTCCGGCTTACAATGAAGAAAGTTGCATAGTACAAACTGTTCAGACTATAAGTGAACTTCTAGAATCAGAAGAAATTAATTACGAAATTTTAGTTGTTAATGATAATAGTCGCGATCGCACCGAAGAATTATTACAGCGACTTAGTTCTCAAAATCATCAGGTGCGTTACATCAACAACTATTATCCCAATGGCTTTGGTTTTGCAGTTCGTTGCGGTGTAGAGAATTTTCAAGGAGATGCTGTAGCAATTGTGATGGCAGATAGTTCAGACGATCCAATAGATATAGTATCTTATTATCATAAATTGCAAGAAGGTTATGACTGTATTTTTGGTTCCCGATTCATTAAGGGAGGTAAAGTCATTGATTATCCGACCCATAAATTAATTATAAATCGTTTATCAAATCTATTTATTCAAATTTTATTTGGCTTAAAGTTTAACGATACGACTAATGCATTTAAAATTTATCGTCGAGAAGTTATTGAAGGTATTTCCCCATTAGTATCTCATCACTTTAATTTAACAGTAGAAATGCCTCTGAAAGCTATTGCACGAGGATATTCCTATGGGATGATGCCTATTACTTGGAGAAATAGAGCTACAGGAGTTTCTAAATTAAAACTAAAAGAAATGGGAAGTAGATATTTGTTTATAGTTCTCTACATCTGGCTAGAGAAGCATTTATCACGGGGAGATTATCATCGCAATAAAAAAGGGATTATTGTCAATTCAAAGGTCGAAAAAAATGCCTGAGAGTATTATTATTTTAGGAGGTGCGGGTTTTGTTGGCAGTTCCCTGGCAATTGGTTTAAAAACCCTTCATCCCCAGTGGAAAATTATCTGTTTTGATAACCTACGAAGACGTGGCTCAGAATTAAATATTCCGAGACTAAAAAATTTGGGTATTGAGTTTGTTCATGGTGATATTCGCTGTTCTAGCGATCTTGAACCAGCAATATTTAAGGTTGATACTATCATTGATTGTTCTGCTGAACCTTCTGTATTAGCTGGATTTACTTCCCCACAATATGTTTTGCAAACAAATTTACTAGGAACTATCAATGCTCTTGAACTTGCTAGACAAACCCAAGCAAGTTTACTTTTTCTCTCCACTAGTCGTGTCTATCCCATCGAAACGCTCAAATCGATTAATTTGATAGAACTACCAACTCGCTTTGATATTGCTCCTGGACAGACTATACCCGGAATATCCCAACTTGGCATAGCAGAGAACTTTCCACTACAAAGCTACCGTTCTCTCTATGGTACTACTAAACTTGCCTCTGAAATGTTGATCGAAGAATATCGGCAAGCCTATGATATTCAAGCCATTGTCAACCGTTGTGGAGTAATTACAGGTCCTTGGCAAATGGGTAAAGTTGACCAAGGAGTTTTTGTGCTGTGGGTAGCTGCCCACTATTTTGAAAAATCTCTAAGTTACATTGGCTATGGTGGTACTGGAAAACAGGTTAGAGATTTACTGCATATTGATGATTTGTTAAGGCTGATTAATTATCAATTAGAACACTTTTCAGAACTGGATGGGGATGTTTTGAATGTGGGTGGAGGTGCTGATAATAGTTTATCTTTGCTAGAAACTACTCAGTTGTGCGAGACTATTACTGGTAAATCTATTCCTATTAAATCACAAGAAACAGCTCGACAGGGTGATATTCCCCTTTTTATTACAGATTCTTCTCAAGTGATGAGTAAAACTGGATGGAAGCCAACGATTACCGCACAGCAAACACTCCAAGACATTTATCACTGGATTTGTGAGAATGAAATCATGCTCAAGCCAATTTTGTCATAGGATATTTATGGTGTTGTGATGTGAGCAAAGAATGCCATGTCAACTGTGATTATTACAGGTTCAACTGCTCTAATTGGTTCAGAGTCCGTTCATTTTTTTGCCCAAAAGGGCTTTAATATTGTGGGCATAGATAATAATACAGCACATTGCAGGTAAATGAGGTACATTTTCTTCTGCTTCTTCTGCCTCCTGCCTCCTGCCTCAAAGCGATATGAATTGTACCTCACTCAGATGAAAACGGCTGTAAGTAGGTTGGTGTTGAAAATTATCGTTATAGTAAGGCAGAAGACTCTAGGGCAGGAGGCAGAAGGAAAGAGAGTTAAAGAATATTCTGCCGATCTTACTTCAACCAATAAAGTATATGGAGACACCCCTAATTATTTGCCATTACAAGAGTTAGAAAAACGTAAGGAGATTCCCAGAATTAAAATTACCACGGGGACGGTTTAGATATCATCTAATACTTAACAAAATTAATTACTCATAAGTAAAAATATGGTGATTCAAAAACAACTGCCAGAGGACTTTGATAGTAAAGTATATCTTGAACTTAATCCTGATGTTGCTGAAGCTGGTATGAATGCTCGTTTTCATTACTTAAACTATGGTATTGAAGAAGATAGAAAGTATAAAGAAGAATCATTTAGCAAAAAAGAAAAAATATCAAAGTGTTGGGCTAACCATGTAGATAGACAAAAATCTAGAACTTCTTGGTTACATTCACCAATAATTATTAATCATGTAAATCGATTAGTTAGTGGTGATGAAAAAAATAATTGGTTAGCATTTTTTCTGAAAAAATATTTTTCCAAAAAACGTTGGGGAGGTCGGGGTCTAATTTTAGGATGTAATCATGGAGAATTTGATAGACAACTTATCAAAGCCAGAATATTATCTAAAATAGATGCCTATGATATTTCTGAAGAAAGTATTGAATTAGCTAAAAAAGCTGCCCTAAAAGAAAAATTAAATATTAATTATGAAATAGCAGATATAAATGAATTAGAATTACCAGAAGAATATTATGATCTAGTCCTAGTAACACACTCAGTTCATCATTTTGAAAAATTAGAAGAAATATTTACTCGTATCAATAATTCACTGAAAAAAGATGGATTTTTCGTTTTTGACGAATATATAGGTCCTAAAAGGTTCCAATGGACTGAACAACAACTTAAAATTATTAATACATTAAGAGAACAACTACCTTCAGAGTTAAGATTACTCACAAATGGTTTATTAGCTGGTCCTGTTGAGCAAACAAATATTGAGGCTCTTATCAAGGAAGATCCTTCTGAAGCAATACGTAGTGATGAAATTGTCAACTTAACATATGAACATTTTCAGGTAGTAGAATATTTAAACTATGGTGGAACTATTCTTCATATGTTTTTTCATGAAATTATCAGAAATTTTGATGAATCTAATTCAACCCATGTAGGGTTGATAAAAATGCTATGTACCATAGAAGAAATCTTAATTGAGCAAAATATTTTGTCGAGTGATTTTGCAGTCATGATTTGCAAAAAACTTTTGAGTAGTGGGGAAGAGGATGAGGTTTTTGCAGTAACTAATCATCCGGATTTCATATAACACCTTCGTAATTAAAGTGAGACAGGTTATTAATCACAAAATCTCGTTATTCTATAGAAGATGTGAAGAAATTACTACCTGCTACTCACTCTATTGTGGAGTGCTAAAATTTTTGATAAAGGGCAAAAAAACAGAATTTATTGTCAATTTAACTGGCATGACAGAAAAAATCGCTATTGTTTTAGCTACATATAATCCCAATCTGGAATATTTCCAGAAACAAATCCAGTCCATCAAAAATCAGAGTTGGCAAAACTGGATATGTCACCTTGTGGATGACTGCTCAAAACCGGAATATCAAGCTGAAATTCAAAACATTATCCGTAATGATGGCCGGTTTATCTGTCATTTTCACGAGCAAAACCTCCAACATTATCATAATTTTGAGCGCGGTTTACAATACTGTACCCAAGACCCTACAATTACAGCGATCGCTTTTGCAGATCAAGATGATGTTTGGACTGTAGATAAGTTGACAATTTCCCTAGAAAAATTGCGATCGCAACAGGCTTTACTTGTCCATTCTGATTTACAATTAATTGACGGTGAAGACAAAATCATTAATGCTTCTGCCTGGGATTTTGAAGGACGAAAACCAGAAAAAGTCACTCCAGAATTATTATTACTTCGCAATGTAGTGACTGGATGTTCTCTCTTATTTTGTAGTTCCTTACTTCCCCATATTCTCCCGTTCCCACCACAAACGACAATTGGATGGCATCATGACTGGTGGGTGGCATTGATTGCTGCTCAAAGAGGAAACATTGCCCATATTCGCCAACCTTTATTGTATTACCGCCTCCACGGTGCCAATACAGTAGGTTTGATGACAGATTATGGAAAATTATACCGCGAGTTAATAGTCTGGTGTCAGAAAAAATTCCCCATTACCAATAACAGCTATTTAATTCACTCTCATTTAAGTCAAGCATTCCAAGCTCGGGAACAATTAGATACTAATTGGTTCAATCCTTTTGATGAGCAACGATTAGATTTTGGTGTCGGTATTATTAATCTCTGTTACAAAAGTATGAAAGTTGGCTATGGTTCCGAAGGAATAGGATTGCGAATTTGGTTTGGGAAAGTATTATTTGATTTGAACCGAGTTAGGCAAAGGTTATCACAAATTCTGAATAAATTCTCAGTCAAGCAGCAAAATATCTCTAAATGAAATAATGCAACAACATAAAACTTTATGTTCTATTATTTTAGTTAACTATAATGGAGCAGATGTCTTACTTGATTGTTTAAATTCTATAGAAAAATTTATTCCTAAACATAATTTAGATATTATAGTTGTAGACAACGCTTCTCAAGATGACAGCCGAAAATTAATTGCAGATAAATTTCCCCATATACATCTAATTAAATTACCAGAAAATCGTGGTTTTGGTGCTGGCAATAATGCAGGTGCTAGCATCGCTACTGGGGAGTTTTTGTTGTTATTAAACACCGATACTATTCTGACTGAGAATATTCTCCCACATCTAATTGACTTGATGTATACTAATCCGCAAATAGGAATTGTTGGACCAAAATTACTCAATGCCGATGGCAGCTTTCAAGTTTCCTTTGCACATACCATTAGTATTCAAGGCGAGTATCAAACTTTGAAACTACATCAAGCCGCTAAAAACCCTTCCCAGTTGAAAATTATAGAACAGCAATACCAAGATATTCAAGAGGTAGATGTGGTTGTAGGAGCAGCATTGTTAATCCGTTCTAGTTTATTTCAAGCCTTAGGGGGATTTGATGAAAATTTTTTCATGTATTTTGAAGAATCTGATTTGTGTCAAAGGGTACGAAACCAGGGATATAAGATTGTATACACTCCCCATGTATCATTGATCCATTTAAAAGGATATTCTACACAACAGGCTGCAAGTCCCATGGCAATTGAATACCGGCGCAGTCAAATGTATTATTATTATAAACATCGTCCTTCGGTAGAACAGTTATTAGTGCGAGTTTATCTATTCGTTAAATTCTTATTTGAATGGTTAAGGACAACTAATCCTAATAGTTGGAAAATGGCGATTGCAATTATGACATTTAAACCAGGTAAATTCAAATAAAAATACCTGGATTATATTGATTATGACTCTACTAGTAAATTTATCTTTTGCTCCATCCCAGCCTACGGGCTGGTTAAACTATAGTTTAAATTTATTGCCAGAATTAAAAAGTATAGATTTTAATATACTAAGTCCAGTAACCATAGCGGGGATGAAATGTCATCAATCTCCACCTCATATAACAACTGATTTTGGCATTCAAGGACATTTGCAACGCTTGTTATGGATGCAATGGCAACTACCTAAATTATATCTACAGATGCAGTCAAAACTGCTCTTTTCTCCTGTACCGGAAGCACCGTTTTTTTCCGACTGTCGTTATATAATTACTGTTCATGATTTAATCCCTTTAAGGTTTAAAGAATATTTTTCAGCAGCACAAAATTTTTATTGTCGTTATTATATTCCTACTGTCATTCAAAAAGCAGAACACGTCATTTGTAATTCCCAAACCACGGCTGAAGATATATGCAAATTTTGGCAAGTTCCAGAAGATAAAATTACAGCGATTCCCCTTGCACATGATGGCAAAAATTTTCGGTTTTTGGATTTACCCAAAAAAAATTATTTTCTCTATTTAGGAAGACATAATCCTCACAAAAATCCCGGTAGAGTCATTACTGCTTTCGCCGCACTACCGAATTATCATGATTACGAGCTGTGGTTTGTAGGACCAACTGATAAACGTTATACTCCAGTTTTACAAGCGCAAGTTAAAGAACTAGGTATTATCCCACAGGTAAAATTTCTCAACTACTTACCTTACAGCGATTTACCCCAAATCATTAATCAAGCAATAGCATTAGTTTTCCCCTCTCTCTGGGAAGGTTTTGGTTTTCCAGTACTAGAAGCAATGGCCTGTGGTACTCCAGTTATTACTTCCAACCTCTCCTCTCTACCAGAAGTAGCTGGTGATGCTGCCATTCTCATCAATCCTGATAACACTGGGGAAATTACAGAGGCGATGGATTCAATTGCTACTGACAAACAATTATGCAATCGCCTTTCCTTTGCAGGTATTGACAGAGCAAAACAATTCAGTTGGTCAAAGACAGGACAAGCCACAGTTGAAGTTTTGCAACAATTTCTTTAGTTCTTCTTGAACGTAGCAATCACAACTTGTAGGGTCACGCACTAACTACCGATTGTGACACCCAGCTTTAATCCTGTGATTATCACAAAGTTTATTATTATAAATAGGTAATAATTTTATCACAATTTATCTATTTGTCAAATGAATGTTATACAATAAGTATAGGCAAGACTTACGCAAACAACAATTGTCATTACGACCTGATTGCCGCCCTAGGCTTGCAAAAGGTCTGGTATAGGGAAACAATCCCAGAATTTTGGGCAATTAAGTCCCTGTGGTTTGTCCATGCCGGACATACTAAGCACTAAGGGAAGCCATGCCCTAAGCTTTACCTAATAATTACGTTAATAATTACGTGGGTTTTGCGTAAGTCCTAATAGGATTAAAAACAAAGGTAAGACAGAAGCAATATTGCTTGTTTAACCAAGTCGGCACGAAAAAACTTCAGGATGCATCAAGTGCTGTTTATTTGGGAGTAGTAAGTGAAGAAGCCTAAATTAGATTGAAAACCTTACTAATACTGTCTACTGCCTTGTCACATAATCCTTTAAAAACAGCCTCTAAAGCCAAATATTAGAGGGGAGTCATCCTATCAACTAGCCAAAGTTGGAAAAGTTTAATCCGTCCTTGGTGGTGGGTGCTTTTGTCTGGTACATGGCTGTAACTGGAAGGGGGTTATATGAATATTTTAAAATTAACAAACAACATCTATAATGACGTATTACCTCAAATCTCAGGCAATAATATTGTCTGGTTTGGTGATGATGGCAATGACGGGGAAATTTTCCTCTACGATGGCAGCCAAACTCGCCAATTAACAAACAACATCTATGATGATGGTTTTCCTCAAATTTCAGGCAATAAGGTTGTCTGGTATGGTGATGATGGTAATGACACGGAAATTTTCCTTTACGATGGCAGCCAAACTCGCCAATTAACAAACAACATCTATGATGATGGTTTTCCTGAAATCTCAGGCAATAACGTTGTCTGGTTGGGTTATGATGGCAATGACTATGAAATTTTCCTCCACGATGGCAGCCAAACTCGCCAATTAACAAACAACATCTATGATGATGTGCTTCCTCAAGTCTCGGGGGATAATGTTGTTTGGTTTGGTTCTGACGGCAATGACTATGAAATTTTCCTCTACGATGGCAGCCAAACTCGCCAACTCACAAACAACAACTATGATGATTTGCTTCCTGAAATCTCAGGCAATAACGTTGTTTGGTATGGTTTTGACGGCAATGACACGGAAATTTTCCTCTACGATGGCAGCCAAACTCGCCAACTCACAAGCAACAACTATAATGATGAGTATCCTCAAATCTCAGGGGATAATGTTGTCTGGTTTGGTTCTGATGGCAATGACACGGAAATTTTCCTCTACGATGGCAGCCAGACTCGTAAACTAACAAACAACAACTATAATGATGAGTATCCTCAAATCTCAGGGGATAATGTTGCCTGGTTTGGTTCTGACGGCAATGACTATGAAATTTTCACAACAAATTTATCATCAATAGATGCCGAGTCCACAGATATCGATTTAACAGATGCCGATTTCAACAATGACGGCCATACAGATATTTTATGGCGCAACTCTCGCACTGGTGAGAATGCCATCTGGTTGATGGATGGAACTAACGTCTCAGAGGGTGTGTCCATCACAACTGTATCAGACACTGATTGGCACGTTAAAGGAACTGCCGATTTCAATCATGACGGTCATACAGATATTTTATGGCGCAACTCTCGCACTGGTGAGAATGCCATCTGGTTGATGGATGAAACTAACGTCTCAGAGGGTGTGTTCATCACAAGTGTATCAGACACTGATTGGCACATTAAAGGAACTACTGACTTCAATAATGATGGTCAGACAGATATTTTATGGCGCAACTCTCGCACTGGTGATAATGCCGTCTGGCTAATGGATGGAACTAACGTCTCAGAGGGTGTGTTTATCACAAATGTATCAGACGCTGATTGGCACATCAAAGGCACTGCTGATTTCAATCATGATGGTCAGGAAGATATTTTATGGCGTAATTCTCGCACTGGTGAGAATGCCATCTGGCTGATGGATGGAACTAATATCTCAGAGGCTGTGTATCTACCAGAGGTGGGTGATGCTGATTGGCACATCAAAGGAGTTGCTGATTTCAACAATGATGGTCAGGAAGATATTTTATGGCGCAACTCTCGCACTGGTGATGATGCCATTTGGCTGATGGACGGAACTCATATGTTACATGGTGCGTTCATAACAGGTGTATCGGACACTGATTGGCACATCAAAGGCACTGCTGATTTCAACAATGACGGTCATGGGGATATTTTATGGCGACACTCTGGTAGCGGTGACAATGCTATCTGGCTGATGGATGGAACTAACATGTTAGATGGTATGTTCATCACAGGTGTACCAGACACTGATTGGTCTTCCATGGTTTAGTCACGGAAAGATTTGGTAAGTAAAAAGTTACTTAATTGAGAGTTAAATTAAGCTTAATTACTTAAGCTATATCAATTGTGAGTTAGCAACAATTGGTATATGGGAGTCTGGTTTGAATATTGAAAAAAATTAGGTATTTGTAGGGTGCATTATGACGCTAGTCTAATGCACCGAAATCTCTATATAATGGTGCGTTGCGCTGCGCGACAACACACCCTACGTATATTTCAAAAATCAAATAGGAGTCCTATAGTTTTTCTGTTGCAGGTATGGCGTTATATCGTTTCCGTTTGTATCGGAATTATTTAAATTTCCTCTCTCTTCCTTTTCCTGTTGCGTTCTGTTGCGCCTGGAGTGGTTTTTTATCATTCCAGTGAACCGGATTTGATATTACACCCAAGCCAATGGCTTTCACAAAACCCCAGACAAAAAATAGAATTATATAGTTCAAAATATAAACATGGGAATAATACTAGTATTGTAATTATCCATGAAAAATACTAGCCATCAATGTTGATTGAAAATACAGCAATACCAGAAGTTATTACAATTAAGCCCAAAGTCTTTAAAGACGATCGCGGCTTTTTTTTGGAGTCGTTTAATGAACAAAAATTCATTGATAAAGTAGGTATTACTGCGAAATTCGTTCAAGATAACCACTCCCAATCCCACCACAATGTCCTACGGGGACTACACTATCAAATTATTCAACCCCAAGGCAAACTAGTGCGTGTGGTTGTTGGTAGTGTTTTTGACGTGGCTGTAGATATCAGGAAAAGCTCTCCCACCTTTGGACAATGGGTGGGTTACGAACTCAGTGCCGAGAATCAAGCTCAAATTTGGATACCACCGGGTTTTGCCCACGGCTTCCTTGTGGTTTCGGAAGTTGCTGAAGTTATTTATAAAACCACGGACTATTATTGCCCCCAAGGGGAACGCACATTATTATGGAATGACCCAGATGTAGGGATAAATTGGCCAATGAGTGCCCCACCCATCCTATCTGCAAAAGATAAAGTGGGTAAAACTTTCAAGGAGATTGAATTATTCCCATGAAAAATATTTTGCTTATTGGTAGCAATGGTCAAGTAGGTCAAGAGCTACAACAAATACTACCAGCCTACGGTAATACTATCCCAGTCGCCCGTCCGGTGGTAGATTTGGCCCAACCAGACTCTCTACATCGTGTTGTCCAAGCATACCAACCACAAATCATTATTAATGCCGCTGCATATACGGCCGTTGACAAGGCTGAAAGTGAGCCAGAATTAGCATTGGCTATTAATGGAACTGCACCAGGAATTCTCGCAGAAGCAGCCAAAAAATTAGGGGCTTTTCTCATTCATATTTCTACTGACTACGTTTTTGATGGTAATCATAGCAGTCCCTATGGAGTGAATCATCCCACCAATCCTTTAAGCGTTTACGGCAAAACCAAACTGGCTGGGGAACAAGCCATTAGGGAAGTAGACAGCAATTATATTATCCTCCGTACTGCCTGGGTATACGGTACCTATGGCAAAAGTAACTTTGTCAAAACCATGTTACGCTTGGCCGCACAACGCCCAGAAATTCGTGTTGTTGCCGACCAAATTGGTAGTCCCACCTGGGCAAAAGATATTGCTGGAGCCATCGCCCAAATTGTTGCTCGATTAACTCCAGAAATGACTGGAATTTATCACTACACCAATAGTGGAGTTGCTAGTTGGTATGATTTTGCTCTGAGTATTTTTGAATCAGCACAGCAGCAAGGCTTCCCTGTACACGTAAATAAAGTTGTTCCCATTACTACCTCAGATTATCCTACCCCTGCCCATAGGCCTGGCTACTCAGTCCTTGATTGTGCCAGAATAGCGGCAGTTTTAGATAACTATCCGCCCCATTGGCGGCAAAGTCTACGGAAAATGTTAGCAGAATTTTATACACAACAAAATTTATGAAGGCACTAATTCTTTCCGGTGGTAGAGGTACAAGATTGCGTCCCCTGACCTACACAGGAGCTAAACAACTCGTTCCTGTTGCGAATAAGCCAATTTTATGGTATGGCATCGAAGAGATGGTAGCAGCAGGGATTACAGATATTGGTATTATTATCAGTCCCGAAACAGGAGCAGAAGTCCAAGCGAAAACTGGAAATGGGGAAAAGTTTGGAGCCAAGATTACCTATATTGTCCAAGAGGAGCCAGCAGGACTTGCCCATGCGGTAAAGGTTGCCTTGCCGTTCCTAGGAGATTCACCTTTTTTGATGTATTTGGGAGATAACTTAATTCAACAGGGAGATTTAAGTTATTTTTTACACAAATTTACTGAAGAACCACAATCAGCTTTAATTTTATTACGCCAAGTCCCTAATCCCAGTGCTTTTGGTGTAGCGGAAGTTGACCATACAGGTAGGGTTTTACAACTGATAGAAAAGCCCAAAAACCCACCTTCCAATTTAGCCCTAGTAGGGGTTTACTTCTTTTCGCCAGTGATTCATCATGCGATCGCTAACATCAAACCTTCAGCCAGAGGGGAGTTGGAAATCACTGATGCGATTCAATACTTAATTGACGAGCAAAAGCCAGTTACAGCTTGTCAATTAGAAGGTTGGTGGCTAGATACGGGTAAAAAGGATGACTTACTCGAAGCCAATCGTCTAATTCTGGATACTTATTTAAAATCATCAATTGTTGGTGATGTTGATGACCAAAGTAATGTAAGCGGGAGAGTACAAATAGGGAAGCAATCCCAATTAATCAATTGTACCGTCCGTGGGCCTGTGGTTATTGGTCATAACTGTTACTTAGAAAATTGTTTTGTTGGTCCCTATACGAGTATTGCTGATAATACCACCCTTATTGATACGGATTTAGAGCATAGTGTGGTTTTAGAAGGTGCTAAAGTCGCCGGAATCCACCAACGTATCATTGATAGTGTGATTGGACAACGGGCGCAGTTAACTGTTGCACCCCGTCGTCCTAAGGCCTTACGGTTTATGATTGGTGACGATTGTCAAATCGAATTAACCTGAAATAGTTGTTAGTTGGGAGTTGATAGTTGTTAGTTATGAGCGCCCGACTAGCAGCTATCGCCACTAGCAACAAATGAAACTAACACATTTGATTAAAGCTCAAATCCTTAGTGCATAAGGGTTTTAAAATGTGTTAGTTAGAAGTAAGTGTGGGGAGTATGGGAAGTGTGGGAAGCAATATTATTTCTTTCACTCACTCCCTCTCAACTGTCAACTGTCAACTGTCAACTCTTCCTCAAGGGGTTCCCACAGCACCAGAATAAATCAAACCCCGTTGTACATCCATAGTTAGAATTGCACCATCACGAATTGCTTGGGTTGCTTTTTTTACCCCTACAATTACAGGCACTCCCAAACGCAAACCAATAACTGCGGCGTGACTATTAAGACTTTCATCTTCAGTAATAATACCGCTAGCCTTGCGAATGGCTTCCACAAAGTCTGCACTCGTATGTTTAACTACTAAAATATCTCCATGGTTAAAAGTACCTACATCTTTACCCGTGTGTGCCAGCCTAGCACGACCACTGACTGAACCCTGCCCTAAACCTATACCTTTACCAAGTACCGTAGTGACTACCTCTACCTTAATTAAGTCAGTGGAGCCAGAAATTCCTTGTAGGGTTCCAGCAGTCATGACTACCAAATCCCCCTCCGACACCAGATGATTTTCCAGAGCCACATTAATTGCAGCCTGGAAAGTTTGCCCCGTGGAAGGTAATTCTAATACCAATAGGGGCTTTACTCCCCAAACTAGCTGTAATTGCCGTGCCACACTGACGTGGGGAGTAACAGCTAAAATTGGAGTCCGGGGGCGGAATTTAGAAACGTTGCGTGCAGTTGCCCCGGATTGGGTCAAACTCATAATTGCAGTCGCTCCTAACTGTTCGGAAATTTGGCCCACCGCTTGACTAATTGCATTGGGTATGGAGCGTCTAGTATCCACAGCTAGCCGTGCATTTGTATTGTCAGCTATTTCCTGTTCAATTCTTTGGGCAATTCTGGCCATGGTAGCTACTGCTTCCACGGGAAAATTACCAACGGCTGTTTCATTGGAGAGCATGACTGCATCCGTACCATCAAGGATGGCATTTGCCACATCAGATACTTCCGCCCTGGTAGGACGGGGATTGCTCACCATGCTATCTAGCATTTGAGTTGCGGTGATAATGGGTATTCCTAAACGATTGGCCGTGGCAATTAATTGTTTTTGCAGCACAGGAACATCCTCTGCTGGTAATTCTACACCTAAATCACCCCTGGCCACCATTACGCCATCACACAGGGCTAGAACTGATTCCATTTGTTCTATAGCCTCGTGCTTTTCAATTTTGGCAATTACTGGTACTTGTTTGCCCGTACTGGAAATCAAAGAATTAATTTCCATCACATCCTGGGGATTGCGAACAAAGGAAAGTGCAACCCAGTCAACCCCTTGATCGAGACCAAACATCAAATCTTCTCGGTCTTTATCAGTTAGGGCTTTAATTGACAAGTAAACTCCAGGAAAGTTAACACCCTTATTATTGGAAAGTTTACCACCTACGGTGACCCGGCAATACAAATCGCCTTTGTCCTTATTCACCTCTTCTACTGACATTTCTACCCGTCCATCATCCAGGAGAATAGTAGCCCCGGTGGGCACTTCGTCAGCTAAAGAATCGTAGGTAACACAGCTAATATCCTGGGTGCCCACAATTGGGCGATTAGTTAGGGTAAAGCGATCGCCTTTTTCTACTACTATCGAACCATGTTCAAACTTGCCAAGACGAATTTTTGGGCCTTGTAAGTCTTGGAGAATAGCTACTGGTTGATTGAGTTCAAAGGCTGTTTGCCGAATTAAACGAATATTACGCTGATGATCGGCATGAGTTCCATGGGAAAAATTTAACCGCAGTGTGGTAGCACCAGCTTCGATAATCGCCTTCAGCATTTCTGGGCTGCTGGTAGCAGGGCCAATGGTAGCGACAATTTTTGTTCGGCGGATTGAATCTCTTAGTTGCATGGGGGCTGAACCTAGGGAGCTATTCAGGAAGTAATGATAGAATTTTGGGGAGCTACTTGTCTGTCACTGCTGAGTCAATCAATTGAGCGTCCCAAAAAAAGTTGGGGCTAAAAGTGCTTGTAGATTGGCTACAAATCTAGTGTGAGAGTAATTGCACTACATCACTTAATTTCACGTTTTCCACCCTTGACACACTTCGGACAATTTCATGGGTAAAATTAATCTCTCGTCTGGGATCATACCCCTATTAGGCCGCTAATAGGTAATGGTGTAGATAAATCTTGCTCAACAAAATTTATTTTTTAGTCAAAAATACAAATATTGGCGCAACAAAACTTTATTATTAACCATTTTTTATCGTATACTCGCAATATTTGGTTTAATAAGGAGTTATACAATGCTGATGTCGGAGGTAAAGAAGCCACTGACAGTGCCCCCCAAGGAATTATTAGCGTCTCCAGGTGGTTTCAATCCGACACTACTTATGTTTTTAGGGGCAGTGGGAATTGTGATTCTATCGGTTTGCGGTTACTGGATGTGGCAGTGGCCCCATTGGATATGTTTTATGTGCAATGTCTTGGCCCTGCATATTTCTGGCACAGTAATCCATGATGCCTGTCACCAGTCCGCCCACCGCAATCGCATTGTCAATGCCATTTTAGGACACGGCAGTGCTTTGATGCTAGCATTTGCATTTCCTGTGTTTACCAGGGTACACTTACAGCACCATGGTAACGTTAATGACCCCGAAAACGACCCAGACCATTACGTATCTACGGGGGGACCATTATGGTTAATCGCAGTCAGGTTTTTCTATCACGAGATATTTTTCTTTAAGCGTCGATTATGGCGTAAATATGAACTTTTAGAGTGGTTCTTGAGCCGCTTATTGGTGGTGGCAATTGTGTGTATTTCGGTGCAATATCACTTTTTGCATTATGTTCTGAATTTTTGGTTTGTACCTTCTTTAGTAGTGGGTATTACTTTGGGGCTATTTTTTGATTATTTACCCCATCGTCCTTTTGTAGAACGCAATCGTTGGAAGAATGCCCGGGTATATGCTAACCCAATCTTAAATATCTTGATTTTGGGGCAGAATTATCATCTAATCCATCATTTATGGCCTTCCATCCCCTGGTATAACTATCAGCCTACTTATTTTTTAATGAAGCCGACACTAGACGCAAAAGGTTCTCACCAATCCCTGGGGCTATTGCGTAAAAAGGACTTTTTGGAATTTATGTACGATATTTTCTTGGGGATTCGGTTTCACCATCACCAACCATCTAGTAAAGAAAAGAATTCTACTGATAGCTAATTTTTGCTTTAACTCGATGGCTTGATTTATGGTATAGTATAAATCCTGATTAAATTGGGAAATCCATCTATTAATTATCATGTAAGACGATAGGCACAAAACTCTATCTCTTCAGAGTACAGATGTAACGCCAACGGTTGTTTTAACAACCGTAAACAGGTGCTATATATTAGTCAGTACAAGACGTTAAAACCTACCGGGGGAATCTCGGAAAGTATACGCCCAACACCTGAATCGGCAGGGTTTTAAGGAAATATCAGTACTCCCAATTGGGTAGACGTATTGAGCCTGGGAACTTGCACAAGTAAGATAACAGCATCCCGTAAGGGATACGTTGTGAATCTCCTTATTTATAGTAAGGAGAGCGTCAATAAATAAGAATGACATGGAACACTACATTAGTGGAGATTGTGTTCCCTTTTTCATTTTTATGTGTTGTGTTACGAATACATACCCATAACACAATCTGTTCACCACATATTATCCGATTTCTGGACCTGATCTAACTTCATTGCTGCACCCTCTCAACTTCCCGTTATTTCCAACTTGAAGCTTCGATTCCCAAACTGCTGAAGGCATCACGGGTTTTTTTACGCTCCAGTCGGGACGCAAGCTGGCAGCATTACCCAGATAAACATGATATACAGGTGCAGAAACCGGAAGGCGGGTATGTACCAAAAACCTGATGCAACTTTTTAAACTACCTTCAACATACATATGCTGCACATCTAGCATTGGTACATTGTCCCAAAAGGGACGGGTGCGTGCGATGGCAGCAGGGAAAATCGCATTTAAATCATTAGTTACAGAGAAAGTAACACTAACAATATCTGTAGGATGTAATTGATTGCGCTGTTCTAGTTCATCTAACAATTCCGTAACCGCTGCTCGCATTGCCTCAATTGTATTTCCCGAGACAGTTATCGCACCGCGAATAGCCCGCATTCCCCACTCCACATCAAAATCCTCCTGAGTTTTTTCTTTAGTCATTATTCCTTAGCAAGGGTAAAAGCACAATCAATGTTTAAGGTTTGTATAGCCACAATGGTAAGCCACTGGTAGACATTTCAAATTCCAGCCAGTCAATACCAGCACCAATACCAGTTTTCATCTGACGATTTCCTGGTAACAATCGACTTAACAATGGTTTACGTTCCTCCATTGTATGGACTTGGGTTTTGTCTGGATCGAGTCCTGCTAATTCCGCAGCCCAGCGACGGGCATCTTCTTCGGTTCCCAATCGATCCACAACTCCCAATTCTAAAGCTTGCTGGCCAGTAAAAATTCGACCATCAGCAAAGGTTTTCACCTTTTCTACGGCTAAATTTCTTCCTTCTGCGACAGTTTGCACAAATTGTTGATAACTTGTGTCGATCAATTCTTGCAAAATACTTTGTTCTGGTGCTGTCAATTCCCTATCAAATGCCAAAATATCTTTATAGGGACCAGATTTGATTACTTTAAAAGATACCCCTATTTTCTCTAGTAACCGCTCTAAATTATTGCCCCGTAGAATTACACCAATACTACCAGTGATGGTTCCTGGGTTAGCCATGATATGCTCTGCACCCACACCAATATAAACGCCCCCTGAGGCAGAAATATTACCGAAACTGGCCACAACTTTGACTTTTGAGCGCAATCGCTTCAGAGCCTCGTAAATTTCTTGGGAATCCCCCACTGTCCCCCCAGGACTATCAATACGTAACAACAGGGCGGGAAATTTTTTCTCTTCTACTGTTTTAAAGGCTTCCAATACCCGTTTACGAGTAGCACTAGCGATTGCTCCAGTAATTTCAATTCGAGCTATTTGTTTGCGAAACTTGGATTTAAAAGGCCAAACCATAATTGCTCAAACAACCTCCAGCATATTTTTTACATCAACACCTAAGTTTACATAATATGCTGTTTTCCTTTGTATACAAATATCAGCACCTATGGGACTTCTCACTACGAATTATTACATTTTAGATAACTTTACGCTTAACAATATATTTTCCCTCTTGAAGCAAATTATCTTGTAGTCTATTGTCTAGAGGAATATATCCCCTAAGTTCCTAGGAATCCACCCGTAGTATTTGACACCTGTAATAGGCATATGTGTCAAATAAACCACCAACAAAGCTACAAGTTAAGCTAATCACGCATAATCCCCGAAAGGAGGTTCCATTACCAAAAACAGATAGGAAATGCAGAATCTGATTCAACATTGCTTCACTCAAGTTTTGTAAAGGAGGTAAATAACCAATTACAGAAACCATGAGCAAACAAACACCTACTAACAGCATGGGAGCAACAAAGCAAAAAACAACCGCTAGTAACAGGGAACGCAGGAAGTTAGTCAAAATAGTCATTGTCTAGAAGACTCCGTGACTTGAGTGGACAAGGGGGGTTATACCCATTTGTCACTTCCTACTAGAATAAGCGCCTTCGTCACCAATGGAGCCATATTTCAAAAATCTTAAGTTTTCATTAAAAAACCTACACATTAATACCAAGATATGTTTACAACTGCAATGGGGTCGTTCATCACTCAAACCTCGACTCAACAAGAGTTATACCCTGTTTTGCACTGGTAAAACTAATGTTAGAGAAGTAATTAGAAATGTTAATTTATGAAATTGACGTTAATCTAAGTTAACCCTAAAGTCCAGAATCAGAAAGATTTACGATTTGAGACTTGGTTCGTGACCATATAGTGCTACACGCAAGTTATAAAGTTAAAAGTTTACTGCTCATGGATTTTAGCGTTTAACGATGTCCGCGCCCTAATTGCGTAGTGCTATATCTGTCCCTCTTCTTGCTTAACACATGTGTATAATTTTCCTTTATTTTTTTTGGCAAACTTGGTAAGGGATACTATCTCACAGTGGAACAAGGGGTATTTGATGGGAACACCAACCTAAATTTATCAGGGGTAGTTATATCAAGTCTACACGATCGGCTATTTCGTGGTGTAATGGGAGTGGCAATCTGAATGCAGTTTAACGATTTAACCTGGGAACATTGAGCGAGACTATATCCAAATCCGGTTTAGGAGTATGGGGCCAGCGATTGTTGGCAGCATTTTTTTTGGGTGGACAAGTGATTATTCACCTAATTCAAGGCAAAATACATCGGCGTAATACCCTAGAACAAATGGCAGTAGTGGGTCCAGATTCCCTATTTATTGCCCTACTAACGGCGATATTCGTTGGTGCGGTGTTTACAATTCAAGTTGCACGGGAATTTGTCAATTTTGGGGCAGGTAATTTAGTGGGGGGAGTATTAGCACTGGCACTCACAAGGGAATTATCTCCAGTCTTAACAGCTGTGATTTTAGCAGGGCGAGTTGGTTCTGCATTTGCGGCCGAAATTGGAACTATGCGGGTGACAGAACAAATAGATGCTCTTTTGGTATTAAAAACCGATCCCATTGATTACTTGGTGATTCCCAGGGTAATAGCTTGCTTATTAATGTTGCCTATTTTAACCCTGTTGTCTTTGTTAACTGGCATGATGGGAGGAATGGTAATCGCTACTAATTTATATAGTCTTTCCGATACCCAGTTTTGGGATTCTGCCCGTAATTTCCTCGGTGTTTGGGATATTATCAATGCCATACTTAAAGCCTGTTTTTTTGGGTTGTTAATTGCCGTGGTTGGTTGTAGTTGGGGCTTGACAACCAGCGGAGGTGCTAAAGGTGTGGGACAATCAACTACAACAGCCGTTGTTACTTCCCTATTATTAATATTTGTAAGTAACTTCTTCCTTACCTGGTTAATGTTTCAAGGTTCTGGGAGTGCATTACGGCAAAGTTTTTAACCCCGCCTCATAACTGCTGCGCCAATTTCCCTATGGTGATTCCCAGACAACCAACCTGAGGAGAAAGCGATCGCCAATAACTTCTAAAATATGGATAATATCTACTTATAGTCAAAAATTTTTCCCTGATTTCAAGCCCCTCAATTTATCCATGGGGTAACTGATAACTGATAACTGATAACTGAAATGACTACTTCATTTACCTCTAATTTATCCTCCACCGTAGAACTTAAGCCCAGTTACAACATTCCCATTGTGTTGGTGCTAGGGGCAATCCCGTTGTTATTCGTACAAGTTTGGGTAGGAGCAATATTGGCATTATTTGGCTTATTTCTATTATTTCAGACGGTAACGTTACGCCTACAATTTACCCCCACGGATTTAGATATTTACAGGGGTGAAACAATGATTCGCCGTTTTCCTTACCGAGAATGGCAGAATTGGCGCATTTTTTGGAACCCGGTTCCCATCCTGTTTTATTTTAAAGAAGTTAAAAGCATCCACTTTTTGCCAATTTTGTTCAATCCCAATACCCTCAAGGAATGTCTGGAACAACGTTGTCCTCGCATTTAGTATAAATGGAACCAACTGCATACATCACTTTACAGGTAAATGAAGTACAAGGCTACATACAAAAGCTCTTGTGGTGTGGCATCCCTACCCCTCTGAATGTACTTCACTAAGATGAAATATGCTGTATTATTGCTGTTTTTCTTAATTTTTGTGCCATTGTCATTACATCATTGCTTATGAACACCGAGGAATATAAAACTCCACAATCAGATGATGAGTCTTCGATGCAACCAGAATCACAACAGCCTACACCTGAATCACCAGAACAAGAAACTCATCCATCCGTCGATGTGATAGCAACATCATCTGTGGTAAATTCCATCGTTGATACCACAGATGATGAATCACAAGAAGTAACAAATAATATATTAGAAGTAGAAGAACAGCCATCCCCATCAGAGTTAGAACAAAAAATTGTCCAACTACAGCAACAAGAACAAGACTTAAAAACAGAAATAGCTCAATTGCAAACTGCCAGCAAAACTCTACAAGGGCAGTTATATCAGTCCCAAATTGCCATGGGAAAGATGACACAAGAGGCTCTTTCCCAGTTAGAGGAACGCAAACAAGCTCTGCAAATTTCCGTAGAGCAATTAGAAAGGCGACAAGAACGGATTCGCAATGAGATGAAAACTTCCTTTGCGGGAGTTTCCCAAGACTTAGCAATTCGCGTCCAGGGTTTTAAAGACTACTTGACCGGTAGTTTACAGGATTTAGCCGTCGCCGCCGAGCAGTTACAATTAGCACCTCCACCCAGGCCAGAACCAGAAAAAATGAGAATGAAGGTGGTGCAATCCCAGGAATCATCAGCAGAAATAATACAATTTGCTCCGGCAAAGTTTGAGGAAACAACCAAGAAAATTCGTTATCTAATTGACCAATACCGGACTAAACCAGATTATTATGGCCCACCTTGGCAATTAAGACGCACCTTTGAACCAGTCCACGCCGAACGTGTTGCCAACTGGTTTTTCCAACAAGGGGGAAGGGGTGGTTTGCGTAGTATGGGTAGTAGGTTGCAAAATACACTAATTGCCTCAGCAATTATATCTATACTGTACCAAATGTATGGTAATCGCCTCCGCCCCCTAGTGATAGCAAACAGCCCAGAAAGCTTGGGTGATTGGCGCAGGGGATTGCAGGATTGTTTGGGAATCGGCCGTTCAGATTTTGGTCCAGATAGGGGGGTAGCATTATTTGAAAGGCCAGAGGCGGTGGCACAAAAAGCTGAACGACTGCAAAAAGCCAAGCAAATGCCCTTTATTATTATTGATGATTCGGAAGAGCAAATTAGTTTGTCCCTACTGCAATTTCCTTTGTGGTTAGCTTTTGCTCCCGATCCCAGGATGGCGAGGAGTTATGATGATGATTTTTGATGGTTGACGGTTGATGGTTGACGGTTGATGGTTGAGGGTTGACGGTTGACTTTTAGAGAGTGGTACTAGTGCTCTGTCCCATTAATCTTGATGGGTATTTATCACACCCGCCTGGGGTTGAAAACCCCACCTCTTATAGCTAAAGTCGTCTAAAGACGACTGGGAAATAGCCATCATATTTTATGGGACAAAGCACTAGTGGTCTGTCCCATAAAATATGATGGGGTTTCCATCACACCCGCCTGGGGTTGAAAACCCCACCTCTTATAGCTAAAGTCGTCTAAAGACGACTGGGAAATAGCCATCAAAACTAATGGGACAAAGCACTAGTGCTCCACCACATTAGTTATGAGGGGATTTGTAGTTGGGCTTTAGCCCTTATTAATCCCAAAATATAATGCGCTAAAGCGCTACTACGAAAACTTTTACCCATCATAATTAGTGTGGTGAAGTACTAGTTTGGTACTTTATTCTCAAATAATAATTCATCATTCATAACTCTGAGATTATGGCTATTTGGTTAAGTTTGTGTGGAGTTATTGTACTGGTTGCTTACCTATTGGGTTCATTTCCTACGGGATATCTAGCAGGAAAGGCAATCCAAGGTATTGATATTCGGGAAGTTGGTTCTGGTTCCACCGGAGCAACCAATGTGTTGAGAACCTTGGGTAAAGGTCCTGGAGCATTGGTATTAGGGGTAGATTGTTTGAAAGGTGTGTTGGCAATTTGCTTAGTTTATTGGTGGTTCCAATTTGCTGTTGGGCAAAATCTCCTACCTGCAACGGTAGATAGTCAAATATGGCAACCGTGGATAGTAATTTTGGCTGGTATAGCTGGAATTTTGGGACACAGTAAATCGATTTTTTTGGGTTTTACTGGGGGTAAATCCGTAGCCACTAGTTTGGGTATTTTGTTAGCAATGAACTGGCAAGTAGCCTTAGCAACGGTGGCGGTATTTGCTGTGGTGGCAGCTATATCGCGGATTGTTTCCTTGAGTTCAATTTGTGGTGCGATCGCAGCTTCCTTAGCAATTATAGCTCTTGGGCAGCCCTTACCCTATATTTTATTTGGCATAACGGGGGGTTTATATGTAATCTGGCGACATAGTGCTAATATCCAACGTTTACTAGCAGGAACTGAACCGAAAATAGGGCAAAAGTTAGACACTCAAACAGAACAAAGTGGTTGACGGTTGATGGTTGATGGTTGATTAAAGGACTTAATTACTTTCCTTTTTTCCTGTTTCCTGATGCTTTTGACTTTTGCCTTTTTACTTTTTACTTGAATCGTGTTTCCAGCTACAGTTATTTCCCTGATAATTGGGCAAAAATAGAGGGAAATATTGCAATCATGCAGCTTTTTCTGCACACCATGCTGCTACTTCTTGACATCCTCCTGCCGCTCTAGCGAAGCGTGCGCGGAACGCGCGTAACCCTTCAGGTGTAGCGGGGGATTCCCAAGACTCACGACTTGAGTTTCTGTTTCTTTCCCTTACGGGTCTTTCGCAACTGCCCTTTAGACTTATGCCTATCAGGTCTTACGTATGCGCTTCGCGCAGGCTACGCCAACGCTCCACAGACTGCAACGGTGTGTCCCACCGCCAAAACATTCTTAGCTGCGTTGATGTCTCGGTCATGGTGTGTCCCGCAATTAGGACAATCCCAGTCTCGGATGTTCAACGGCAATTTTTCAACAATATATCCGCAGTTACCGCAGCGTTTAGAACTGGGGAACCATCGATCAATTTTTACCAAGTCTCGACCATACCACTTGGCTTTATACTCCAGTTGCCTAACCAATTCACCCCATGCAGCATCACTGATAGCACGGGCAAGTTTATGGTTTTTGATCATGTTTTTAACTGCCAAATCCTCAACTGCTATGGTTTGGTTTTCACGTACCAGTCGAGTTGTCAGTTTATGCAAATGATCTTTTCTGGAGTCAGAAATTTTAGCTTGAATCCGGGCAACTGTAAGTCTTGCTTTGTCCCTATTGCGAGAACCTTTCTGCTTGCGGCTAAGGGATTTTTGTACTCTCTTGAGTTTTTGGTAATGCTTGCCAAAAGCTTTTGGGTTAGTAATTTTTTCACCCGTACTCAAAGTAACAAGAGAACCAATTCCAACATCCAACCCTACAGCGCTATCAACTGGCTGCATAGCTTTGTCCGTTGGGTCATCGATTCGCAAGCTAGCAAACCATCTCCCGGAAGGATCAAGTCTAACAGTTATGGTTGTGGGTTCACATCCGCATGGAAGTTGCCTAGACCATCTAATTGGCAACGGTTGAGAGCAAGTTTGGCGGGAGTCTCTTGGGGGTGATTAGATGAAACCCCGAATCATTGTCTGTGGCTTAGGACGTACTGGATATAAAATCTTTCGTTTGCTGAGACATCAAGGAGCTATTGTTGTCGGCATCCATCACAAACCCATGCCCGGCGAAAAGGCGGGAGATGTGATTGTCGGCGACTTGCACGCCGCTAGTACCTTGAAATCTGCCGGAATCAAGCAAGCTAATACATTAGTCATCGCTGGAGGCGATGATGCACTAAATTTGTGGATTGTGATGCAAGCGCGGGTACTCAATCCCCGAATTCGGATTATTAATCGCTTCTTTAATACTAGTTTGGGAGAACGTCTGGATCAAACTTTACCAGACCATTTAAGTATGAGTGTGGCTGGTTTGTCCGCACCGGTATTTGCCTTTGCAGCCATGGGTAATCAAGCCATTGGCCAGCTCAAGTTATTTCAGCAAACTTGGCCAATCCATGAAGAATATATTCATGAAAACCATAATTGGCGGGGTTGCAAACTCAGCCAATTATGGGAAGAGCCATCGCGAATGCTACTGTATTATTTACCAGTGGAAGAGGAGATAGATCTAGTGTCTGCAGTGGTTTGCGGCCATCGGTTAAAAGTAGGCGATCGCTTAATTATTGGCACCCAACCCCAAGTCGGCTCCTCCCGCAAATCCGTCATTACTAAGCTACTCAAAGTATTTACCAACCTGCAACAGTTTCGTCACCATGCCCATTCGGTATTAGTAGGGGCTATGGTACTGATGGTAATTATTACCATGGCTACCGTTACCTATGTTTCCACGGAGCTACGTGTATCTATTATCGATGCCCTTTACTTTGCTGTGGGTATGATTACTGGAGCCGGTGGCAATGAGAAGGTTGTAGAACACGCTTCTAATAGTGTGAAAATCTTTACCGTAGTCATGATGTTGATTGGGGCAGGGGTATTTGGTGTATGGTATGCCCTGCTCAATGATTTTATTTTGGGAACCCGCTTCAAACAATTTTGGGATGCGGCTAGGGTTCCCCGTCGCCACCATTATATTGTTTGCGGTTTGGGGGGTTTGGGGATGAAAATTGTCCAGCAACTCCACGACAATGGTTATGAAGTAGTAGTAATTGAACCCGATATTAATAATAGATTTGTTAGTACTGCCCGTCGCTTAAGTATTCCCATTATTCATGCGGATGCCAGTTTCCCCGAAACCCTCAAATCAAGTAACGTGCAAACAGCAGCTGCCCTGCTGGCGGTAACTGGTGATGATGCGACTAATGTAGAGATTGCCCTCAAAGCCAAAGGCATATGTCCTAAAGTACCTCTGGTGGTGAATTACGCAGAGCCGGATTTTGCCCGTATGGCGCAAGAAGTATTTGATTTTGAAGCTGTATTGAGTCCGGCGGAACTAGCAGCTCCCGCCTTTGCTGCTGCGGCTTTGGGTGGGCGGGTACTCGGTAATGGCATCACATCCGATAGCCTCTGGGTTGCTTTTGCTACCTTAATTACACCTGCCCATCCATTTTGTGGTCAACGGGTGAAGGATGCGGCCATGTCTGCTGATTTTGTGCCTTTATATGTGGAAACTAGCTCTCAGACTATTCATGGTTGGGATTTATTACGGGTTGCTCTGAGTGCGGGGGATATTCTCTATTTGACTATGCCAGCAACAAGGTTGTATCAATTGTGGCGTTATAATCCTTCCCAAGCGATGGTGAGTTAAAACCGCAAAGAGATAAACAGGAAAACCTCACCCTGTCCTGGCGGACATCCCTCTGGTTAATAAGGCTACGGTGTACACACAAGTAATCAAATTTAGCCAAGCCCTCACTCAAACGCCCCCTAACCCCCAATTTTGGGGGAACAAGAGTTCTCAAAGTCCCCCAGGTACCCCCAGGATTGGGGGTCACGGGGGCGGGGGATTTAGGGGGCTAAATAGGCCCAAATGAAAATAAGTAGGACTTGTGTGTACACGTAAGCCTTATTAAAGAGAGGGAAAGATTTTTACTCCGTAAAAAGCGAGGGTGAGGTTTTTGATTGGGATGGCTGTCTACTTTTTGCGATATTTTCTATTACTTGGCATTCTCTTTTATCTACATCAGTCTTTACCCGTAACCCTTTAGTATTTACTACCACATCAACATAGTAGCGGCCATTAACCATATAAATGGTGGTGACACATCCCATGGCAAACGTTAGCACTCCACAAAGTGGTAAGGTAATAGACCAGATAGTTAAATTGCGTTGCATATGATGTTTTTCCTCAAAATCCATATTCTCATTAAAAATTGCGGCTAGTTGAGAAACGGGTTGAGAAACAGTTCATTATTAACTGACTTCTAGCTGATTTGTGCCTTAACTGTCATCTTAATCGGTTTACAATTAACTAAATTGGTATCAAAAATGAGGAGTGATGGCGCGATCGCTTCGTGTTGCGGTAGAGTACATTCAACGGGTTAAGTCAGCACTGCGTCGGAATGGCTATCCTAGTCAAAAGGCTTTGGCTACTGAAGTGGGATTTTCCTTGTCCACTGTAAAGAATTTTCTCAGTGGTAAACCAGTTGACTATCTCTATTTTGTGGAAATTAGCGAGAAGTTGGGGTTAGACTGGCAAGAAATCGCAGACAAAGAACCAGAAGCGCAACCAAATCACAACTCAACCATTGAGGAAACCTCGCCCTTTGTCACTGGTTCTCCCATCACCCATCCCCGCCATTTTTTCGGACGACAAAAAGAACTCAAACGCCTGTTTAATTTACTCAAGCGTCATCCCCTACAAAATGCTGCGATTATTGGTAAGCGACGCATTGGTAAAACATCTTTGTTGCATTACCTGAAAAATATTACCACCACGCCAGTAGAAGAATTACGTCCTAATCAAAAGTCTGACTGGCTACCTAATCCAGAAAATTATAAGTGGATTTTCGTAGATTTTCAAGACCCACGCATGGCAAGCAAGGAAAGGTTTTTAAGCTACATCCTGGAAAATTTGGGGATGAAAGTACCAGAAGGTTGTGATTTAGATAACTTTATGGATGTAGTCAGCGACAAGTTGCATCATCCCACGGTTATTTTACTGGATGAGATTGGTGTGGGGTTGCAACGCTGTCCAGAATTGGATGATGAGTTTTGGGAAAGCTTGCGTTCTTTGGCGACTAATCAGACGGGGGGAAATCTGGCGTTTGTTTTGGCTACCCACGAATCACCCATTGAATTGGCTCATCATACGGGACATAGTTCGCCATTTTTCAATATTTTTGGTTACACTGCGACATTGGGAGCATTGAGTGAGGAAGAAGCACGGGAATTAATCGCCAGTTCGCCAATTCCCTTTGCTGAGGAAGATGTGGAGTGGATTCTCCAGCAAAGTCAATGTTTACCACTTTTGTTGCAAATTTTGTGTCGGGAATGCTTGTTTAATTTAGAAGATGGGGAGACGGATGATTGGCGTGAAGAAGGATTGCGACAGATAGAACCTTTTGCTCATTTATTGTCAGGATAAAAGGAAGTACCTAATTGTTTACATGCAATCCTACTTGCCTTTGTTTGGGCTTATTTAGCCCCCTAAATCCCCCAATTATGGGGGACTTTGAAAATTCTTGTATCCCCAATTTTGGGGATGGTTTGGGGGTAGAATGGGGAACCCATGAAAATTCTTGTCCCCCCAATTTTGGGGGTTATATCATGTCCGCCTGATTACTTATGATATTGCCATCCATGCAAAAATCACCAAAACTCTTTCTCCCCCTGCCCCCTGCCCCCTGCCCCCTTGCAGTCTTAATGATAAGTCTTTAAC
>JASJCX010000264.1 GCA_030065255.1 Calothrix sp. MO_167.B42
TATAGCAATCCTATTTGATTTGTAAAAATGCAGAGGCTCAGATCCCCGACTTTTCTGTAAAAGTCGGGGATCTAACTTTTCACGTTGGCATAGCCTGTCCGCAGGGCTTATGATTTAGAATTGCTATAGAACATTCAAGACACCGCAGTCCATTTAACTCCCTAGTTAAACTGAATGCATCTTACTTTGTGATAAATCCTTGTGGCTCGTTGGTTCAATACTGCTGGCCCTTGTAAAGGCGAATGTTCAATGGGTGAAAGGGCACGGCAAGCATAATATGTGGGAATATTGAATAATCTTACTGATGTTCCCTACCAGGAAAACTCCAGTTCTCAATCATCGATTGGGTTTATCTTTAAGATAAAAAAATGAGAGATGCAATATATTGTGTCTCTATTTTGATTTTTGCAAATCTTCTTCAAAATCCAGATTCTGAAGATTTTCTTACCAAACTCTCATCAATTTCTCATTTACCAATCATCGCCTCCTCAACTTGGCCAGCCATTCTAATAAGTAAGGATAAAAAACTAAATCCCTCAAATCAAGTTAATACAGGAGAAAATATTATGAAACGTTTTTTAATCGCTGGCTTAGGAACACTTTTATTAACAACTGCTGCTACCCCTGCCTTTGCCAAAGAAGTCGCCACCAGTTCCCAACAGAGCCGTAATCAAGTAACCAAAAATGTTAAACCATTCAACCTAGTTTTCCTCGGTTATCAAGGACATTTTCAAGAACAAGGTATTCCTAGTAACGGTGCGTTTGTAAATCGTGTTAGATATGGAGAAATTAGTGCTGAAGATTTAGTCAAAAGTGCGATCGCTCAAGGTAAACTATCTCCAGACACCATTGACAATCCTAGCTATCTGAATGCGGTAAATATTCAGCTATTTAAAATCTCTAGGGACTAATACCATTTTACAGCATTTTGCAGGTAAATAAAGTATAAGACTAGATACTAAAAATCACGTTGGAATGGGCATTCTTGCCTGTTCCAATGTACTTCATAAATATGAAATATGCTGTAAATTTTGGATTTTAGATTTCCCCCCTTGGAGAGATACAGGGGGGATTATATCTTGGATAAACTTATACCGATATCAACAATAATTCGGTTAGCTAACTGATATTCCAGATTAATCAATCCTATTAAATTTCAATAACTTATGAAGTCTACTCACAAAAATGAACACCAAGATGTAATCCGCATCATCGCCAGTTCAGATAAGAGCTTTGATGATGCCGTAGCTCAAGGCATCAAAGAATTAAAAGATCCCAATGGACCTCACCATAAACTGGAGTTCACATCCTATGAGGTAGTTCAACTCCAAGGAACTATTAGCGATAAAGGTGATACGTGTGAGCCTGAGTTTTACCAAGTTGTTATGGATGTGGCTGGTACACATAAGCACTAAACATGGAGTTCTTTCAGTTGACAGTTGACGGTTGACGGTTGACAGTTTTTGAGGAGAACAATATTGTCCTAACCAATATAGTAGATTGCAGGTTTATAGAACCCATTTGATATCTATATTCCCAACTTATAAGTCTAAATATCTATCTGGTTTTACCTTATAGTTGTTAGGTTGCTGACAACGGCTTCCTTGAAGCTTTTGTATTTCCAAAAAAGATACCAAATCGGTTCTATAAAGCGACTTTGGGCTACATTCAGGTTTAATTTTTGTCTGGGATACTCCCCACATTAAACCCCCGATTTCTTCAAGAATTCGAGGGGCTGGACTTGGCGAAAAATAAGTAAAATTACCCTTGACAATTAGACATTAAAGCGGAATAACATTACATCCCCTTCCTTAACAATATATTCTTTACCTTCACTACGAACTAATCCTTTTTCCTTGGCAGAACCCAGAGAGCCAGACTTAACCAAATCATCATAACTAACGGTTTCGGCGCGAATAAATCCCCGCTCAAAATCAGTGTGAATTACCCCCGCCGCCTGGGGTGCTGACATTCCGGCTGTAATCGTCCAAGCACGGGTTTCTTTCTCCCCAGAAGTGAAATATGTCCGCAAACCAAGCAGGGTATAAGTAGCACGAATTAAGGACTTTAAACCACCTTCTTCTACCCCTAAAGATTCCAGAAAATCCGCCCTATCTTCCTCTGGTAGCTCAATTAATTCCGCTTCCACCTGAGCAGAAATAACCACAACTTGAGCATTTTCTTTGACTGCTACTCCCCTGACTTGTTCCACAAATTCATTCCCAGTGGCTAAGTCATCTTCACAAACATTGGCTGCATAAATAATCGGTTTCGCAGTCAACATTCCCAAATGTTTAATTACCTCCAGCTCTTCCTCACTTAAATCTACTTGGCGGACTGATTTCCCCTCATTTAAAGCCGCCGCTAACTTTTCTAAAACAGTTAATTCTGCCTGTGCTTCCTTATTCGCCCGGGCTTGTTTGCGAGTGCGGTCAATGCGTTTTTCAACTTGGCCTAAATCTGCTAAAATTAGTTCTAAATTAATAGTTTCAATGTCCCTCGCTGGATCTACCGAACCAGCAACATGAATAATATCATCATTTTCAAAACATCTAACTACGTGAACTATGGCATCCACTTCCCGGATGTTGGATAAAAATTGATTACCTAAACCTTCCCCCTTACTCGCACCTTTCACCAACCCCGCAATATCCACAAACTCCACCCGGGCGGGTACCACTTGTTTAGAGGTGGAAATTTCTGATAATACATTTAGCCGTTCATCTGGTACTGAAACGACACCGACATTCGGCTCAATGGTACAAAAAGGGAAGTTCGCAGCTTCCGCCTTGGCATTAGCCACCAAAGCATTGAATAAAGTAGATTTTCCGACGTTGGGAAGTCCGACAATACCAGCTCTTAACATTTTAAATTTTGGATTTTAGGTTTTAGATTGATTGGACAATCTCAATTGTGTCCGTAGAAACAAGGTTGACAAACCACTAAGGCATTAACCTAACATGAGAACTTTTTGTTTCTCCTCTTTTTTTTGGCACTGCTACTGGAACTATGAACCTCAATCCTATTATTATCCCTATGCCATTCACCCGCAATTCTGAATTTCCCCAAACTAAAACCCCCCTATTAGATGCCCTTTGGGACTGTGCGAATAAACCCCACACTGCCTTTTACACCCCCGGACATAAATTAGGAGAGGGGATTTCTCCCAAATTAGCCGCTTATTTTGGTGAAGATGTGTTTCGCGCCGACTTGCCAGAATTAACCGCATTAGATAATTTATTTGCACCCACAGGGGTAATTCATCAAGCCCAATCCCTGGCAGCACAAGCCTTTGGTGCAGAGCATACATGGTTTTTAGTCAATGGTTCCACCTGTGGGGTAGAGGCGGCAATTTTAGCCACCTGTGGCAGTGGGGATAAAATTATTTTGCCCCGCAATGTTCATACATCGGCAATTTCCGGTTTAATTTTGTCTGGTGCCATCCCCATTTTTGTCAATCCAGAATATGACCCAGTTTTGGATATTGCCCATAGTATTACACCCCAGGGGGTAGCCGCAGCCCTAGAAAGAAACCCCGATGCCAAAGCAGTAATGATGGTATACCCAACCTATTATGGAGTTTGTGGAGATATAGATGCGATCGCAAATATCACCCATGAGTATAATATACCCCTATTGGTGGATGAAGCCCACGGCGCTCACTTTGCTTTCCATCAACAACTCCCCACCCCAGCCCTGGCAGCAGGTGCAGATTTAAGTATTCAGTCTATCCACAAGGTTTTAGGTGCCATGACCCAGGCATCTATGTTACATATCCAAGGTGGGAGAATAGACCAAGACCGAGTACATAAAGCTTTACAATTATTACAATCCAGCAGTCCCAGTTATTTACTATTGGCTTCCTTAGATGCAGCCCGTCAGCAAATGGCCGTTTATGGAGAGGAGTTAATGGCTCGCACCTTGGGATTAGCAGAGTTAGCCAGAATTCAGATTCAGCAAATTCCCGGATTATCGGTGTTAGAAGCATCAGGTTTATTATCTCCTGGTTTTATGGATTTAGATCAAACTCGATTAACTGTCACCGTTTCTGAGTTAGGTTTAACTGGATTTGCAGCAGAAGAAATTCTCGACACACACCTGGGGGTTACCTGCGAACTTGCATCCCTACATAATCTGACTTTTATTATTAGTTTGGGTAATACCCAAGCAGATATTGAGTATTTAGTCCAAGCTCTTAACATCCTTGCCCAAGAATATCGCCAACCATTGAGCCATTGTCAAATAAAGTTATCTCAGTCAGCTTGGCATAATTTTGAGCATATTAGTAATTCCATGTTAATGCTGCCACGGGAGGCATTTTTTGCCCACACAGAATCCTTGCCTGTAGAGAATAATAATCTTGCCAATCGCATTTGTGCAGAAATTGTTTGTCCCTATCCTCCAGGAATACCCGTAATTATGCCGGGAGAAGCTATTTCCACAGAGGCTTTAGAGTACTTGCAACAAATTAAACGTATGGGAGGATTTATCAGTGGTTGTGCAGATACTAGTTTTGGGACAATCAAGGTTGTGAAAATTTAATCAAATAGTCAGGAATTAAAATTGAGCATGATTAATATTATGGGTAAGGGCACGGTATTAGCAAGATAACTTTATAAACAAAAGCCTTGTGGATGCCGTGCCCTGCCAAAGAATATATGTGCTGCAAAGATTATTTGAATTGGTATTGAAACCATTTATAAAGTAAAAATCAAATTGGCGAGGCAAGAAAACACGCCCTAGGAATTATGCTTCGTTTCACTCCGTTGCACTTGGTGCGGACATTGTGTAATTAATTCAGATTAGATTTCATTTAGACGAACAAGTGAAATCAGTCATTGCCCGTGAATTGCGCCGTCGTAGTATTGATGTAACTACAACCGTTGAAGTGGGTTTACGAACTCAAAGCGATAAAGCACAGTTAAATTTTATTTGTCAAGAGCAGCGAGTGCTGTTCACTCAAGATGATGATTTTTTGAGAATTGCAAGTTTTACCAGTAATCATCCTGGTATTGTTTACTGTAAACAAGGAACTCGTTCAATTGGACAAATAGGTGTTGAATATTTGTAATTTTTCCCAACCTACCAAAAATATGACCAACATTGGCACAATATATAAGGTGCCCATTGGTATGTAAATCGTGAGTTCAGAAAGTTTAGAAATCGCTAAAAACCGCTATCAGAAAGGGAAAATTGCCTTTGAAAATGGCCATTACCGGGAAGCTGTAGAACAATTGGAAAAGGCTGGTGCTTTATTAGCACCCCATACAAAATTGTCTGGGGATGTGCAAATTTGGTTGGTAACAGCCTATGAAGCCGCAGGCAGAAATGAAGAAGCGATCGCTTTATGTGAAAAACTAAAGAGACATGCTAACTTTGAAACTAATAAGGAAGCAAAGCGTTTACATTACATCCTCACTGCACCAAAATTACAGCGTCCCCAGGAATGGATGACAAAAATCCCCGATTTTTCCAATATCTCGGACAATAAATCCTCAGCCAGTTTTGCTGTGAGAACTCCCTCATCTTCCCGTGGTAAAGCTCCAGCTCAACCAGAAATTATCGATCTTAGTCAGGTAAATACCAAGGATAATAATTTTATTTGGGTAGCTTTGATGGCGATCGCAATTATTATCGGCAGTTTACTTTGGTTAAGTTTATGAACAAAATCCCCACTGCTGCATTATATAACAGCAGATAGCCATATATTTTTAATTAATTAGAGGGGCTTAATAATAATGAAATACTTGGCGAAACTGAAAATTTTCTTGCCAGTGAGGTATATATTCATCTTTTTATGCATATCCTTACTGCTGTCTGGCTGTGTCAAATATGATGTGGGTGTCAACTTTGACAACTCCAATAGTGGGGAATTGGTACAGCATATTAAATTAGGGGAAAGATTAACCAGTTTTAGTGGTGAAACCGTTTATGAGTGGTTAAATACCATTGAAAATCGCGCCCGGAAAATGGAAGGTAAAATCCAGCGAGTTTCCAGGGAAGAAGTGATTGTCCGTATCCCTTTTAGCAATGGGGAAGAACTGCAAACCAAGTTTAACCAATTTTTCAACCCCAACCAAGAAGAACCCAATCAGCCAGATGAGGCAAACACTGAGTCGGAAATTCCCCAGCTAGAATCGAACTTACGCCTAGAGCAAAAAAACTTTTTCCTTGTAGAACAGGATCGCTTCGTTTATGATTTAGACTTGCGATCGCTAGGTCTGATTTCCAATCAAGGTAATGTATTGGCCAATGCTGGCTCTATTCTCGATCTCGAATTTAGCTTGAAAACCCCTTGGGGAGCGAATAATATTGCCACCACAGAGGATGCAACCCAACCGGAAAAACAAAAAAATCAACTCACTTGGCGACTCAATCCAGGAGAAATCAATCACATTGAAGTAGTATTCTGGCTCCCCAATCCCCTAGGTATCGGCACATTATTGATTATCTTCTTCATTGCAGCAGGAATTTATCTGCGATACAACTACATGACTCCTCCCCAAGTGGTGGGGAGTAATGAGTAATGAGTAATGAGTAATAAGTAATAAGTAGCCATCATGAACTGCGTACACCAGTAACAATGAAAATGTATTTTCAAGTCAGTTGGACAAAATTAAATTCACTCATGGAGAGAGGGAACAGGGAACAGAAAGACAATCTGTGTAATTAATTCTGTCTGGATACTTAAGTAATATTATTTCCGTTTGTATCGGTTTTCTTGTAGGGTGCTGTGACACTTTGCTTGATTATTAACGCAATAATGAGGTTGAAGTGTCACGCATGACCCGTGTATTGTGACAATTGCGTAATTCCTGTAATGCTTAATACTTATTAAGTATTACTTATTACTTATTACTTAATTAGGTGTGTAATTTTTAGGCATTTAATGGTGAGAGCATCCACTTTTGGCCAAAACATAATTATTGGCCACAGAAATCCAATGGTATCGTTGGTCTATAAAATATATATCTGCCGAAAGTAGATGTTCCCTTCATTGTTTAATTGCTAGCTGGGAGCATTTCTGCGCTTTGATATGGTAATTCCTTTGCGTCACATTCAGACTGGTAACACTCAGGTTCTTTAGCTTTTACTTCCGGCTCTAATATCAAATTTGGCTGAATGAAAACAGGCAATACTTGGTGGCTTACAGGTACTGGATTAATGCAAACTTCTGTATCAATGGTGATAGGGATATTCAATTTTATTGGAAATGTAAATTCACATTCACAGGAGTTTTTATAGTTCTTGTTTTGTGTATAAGTCATGTTTTTTTCCTCTTATTAATCAATTAGGTGTGTAATTTTTAGGCATTTAATGGTGAGAGCATCCACTTTTGGCCAAAACATAATTATTGGCCACAAAAACCCAATCGTATCCTTGGTCTATAAAATATATATCTGCCGAAAGTAGATGTTCCCTTCATTGTTTAATTGCTAGCTGGGAGCATTTCTGCGCTTTGATATGGTAATTCCTTTGCGTCACATTCAGACTGGTGACACACAGGCTCTTTAGCTTTTACTTCTGGCTTTAATATCAAGTCTGGCTGAATGAAAACAGGCAATACTTGATGGCTTACAGGTACGGGATTAATG
>JASJCX010000265.1 GCA_030065255.1 Calothrix sp. MO_167.B42
CAATGCAGCGGCAAAACCAGTAGTTACTAAACCAGAAGCCCGAATTAATCTGCGACGGGACCATTTTGCCTTTGTTTGTGGAGAAGATACTGTTTTTAGTCTTGAGCTTTTTGCTTGTGATGAAATTAAATCTTGTAATACGACTGCCGCATCGTTGTAACGTTCGTGATGATTGCGGCACACCATTTTAGTTAAAATTATTGCCAAAGAATCACTTATTTTTACATGATTTCGCCAGATAACTTCACCAGTACTAGATTCTTCTAATTGAGAAGGAAGTATACCAGTTAAGGCTTGAATAGCAGTCATTCCCAAAGCATAAATATCACTCGCCAAGCAAGCCTTACCAAGTCCCTGTTCGGGAGACATATAGCCACGGGTACCAATAATAATACTAGAAGAAACTTCCCCGAGAGGATTTACAGTTAGGTTTTCTAATTCCTTGACTGCCCCAAAATCAATCAGGAAAATTTTATCATCTCGAATTCTACGTATAAGATTATCAGGCTTAATATCCCGATGGATTACTCCATACCGATGAACAAAAGATAGTATTTCTAGAACTTCCTGCAAAAAGTTGACAACATAAGCCTCAGTTAATTGTTTTCCAGGTAAAAGTTCTTCGCTAAGATTGTATCCTTCGATAAATTCTTGAACTATATAAAGGTTTTGATTTTCCTTAAAATTTGCTAGTAATTGGGGAATTTGCGGATGCTTCCCCAATTTTTCCAGAATAGCAGCTTCTTTTTCAAAAAATTTTATAATACGGGGATGAATATAATGAGGACGTAATTGTTTTACCACGCAATTAGGCTTACTTGGTTGGAGAATATCCTTTGCAAGAAAAGTAAATCCAAAACCACCTTCGCCTAACTTCCGGATAATTTGGTAACGTCCAGCCAATACCTTCACTTTGCCTTTAAAACCTCACAGATTCATTACATCAGAGGATAGCGAGCATCTACCTAAAAAGTGATATCTGTCGTTTTTAGGGGTTTACCTCGTATTTATGGAGTATCGATAAATATCTAATAGCGACACTATTAAACACACAACAACCATAGAAAAGACAAGAAATTCTAGCTAAAAGACTTCCATAATATTTTCTCGTGGTTGGCATAGTGCTAACTCATTAGGGGCAAATATACCATTTTCCGTAATAATGGCAGTTATAAGCTCTGCAGGTGTTATATCAAAAGCAGGGTTATAGTATTCTACACCACCAGGTGTCAGGATACTATCCCCGAGTTGATAAATTTCCGCTGGATGACGCTCCTCAATTGGTATTTGACTCCCTCCTGTCAAGGAAAAATCAATGGTAGAGATGGGAGCTGCAACATAAAAAGGTATATTGTGGGATCGAGCAACTAATGCTAAATTGTATGTGCCAATTTTGTTTGCTGTATCACCATTGGCGGCAATTCTGTCGGCACCAACGACCACCATATCGATCATATTTTGCTGCATGCAATGAGCAGCCATGCTATCAGTAATTACAGTAACGGGAATACCTTCTTGGGCACACTCCCAAGCAGTAAGTTTTGCTCCTTGGAGACGGGGACGGGTTTCATCAGCGTATACACGTGCTAAACGTCCTTCTCTCCAAGCCGAACGTACCACACCTAAAGCAGTGCCATAGCCTGCGGTAGCCAATGCTCCAGCGTTACAATGGGTCAGAATTGTTAGTTTTTCCGGATACGCTGGCAATATTTTTAAACCATTATCGCCAATTGCCAAACAAGTCTGTAAATCTTCATTATTTATAGCTTGAGCTGTTTGCAGTAGGGTTTGTTTTATTTCATCAACCGTACCCATGGTTTCGTATGCCGCTTTAAGCATACGTGAAATCGCCCAAAACAAGTTCACTGCTGTGGGACGAGTGGAACGTAGCAAAGACGCAACATTTTCTAACTGTTGCAAAAATTCATGAGGATCGTTTGTTTCAATTTCTCTTGCCCCAAAATAGATGCCATATGCTGCGGCGATACCAATTGCTGGCGCACCTCGGACAATCATTGTTTTGATTGCCTGTGCCATATCTTCGCTGCGACTAATTTCGACAAAAGAATACTCATTGGGTAGGCGGGTTTGGTCAATTAGTAAAACAGAGTCTTTTTGCCAAATTATGGGATAAACAGGGCTGTTTTGGGACATCATAAGTTGAGTCATTGCAGAAAATCAGGACGGGTAAAAGGTACTTTGTCATGTGTCCTTTGTCAATTACAACTAATAACAAATGACTAATGACAAGTAACCAGCACTAATGATGGTTACTAATGGTCGCCGACGAATTACGAGGAACCAATAACTAATGACCTAGTACCAGTGACATATAGAGATTGTCAAGATTAATATTATCGATTTTTAATTCTTAACATCAACTATTTGTAGCATTGTTGCAGCATTATTAGCTAATAAATCAGAACTATGACAGTATATTTGCTTGCAGTTTAAATTGTTTCACCAGTTTGCAATTGTTAATTTGTTTCCTGTAATATCATGTTCGCTTCATTACTTCCCATGAAATGCGCAGCGTAAAGGGAGCAGGGTGCATGGGGAGAAAGGGTTTCCGGTTCTTTTGCACAGGTGTGGAAATTATAACTAATTTACCGGACATGATGTAATTTTTTCCTGGAAATAGTTGAGAATAAAGACACTTATCACGCAGCAATAATTTTTATACTCATAAAGCAAAATAATTTTCTTGTGCGTGGAAGTGTCCTTATATTCAAGTTTCATTTATGAAACAACTACTGATACCTGCTGTCTAAAGAAAGCTTGTAAAATTCTTTCAGCAATTTGGGGAGTTGTTAGACCAATTGCAGCTTTGCTCTCATTAGGTTGAGCGTGGTCTACTAATAAATCTGGTACCCCAATGCGTTTAATGGGAACAACAATATCGTTGTCCAATAAAGCTTCCGCGATCGCAGAACCAAAACCACCAGTGACGCAACCTTCTTCAAGGGTGACAACACGACCGATTTTTTCCGCTAATGGCAAAATTAATTCTGTGTCCAGAGGTTTGACAAAACGGGCATTAACTACAGTGGCTTGGACGCCATGTTCTCCTAGGATTTCTGCTACTTGTACCCCTGGATGTACCATCGTACCATAGGCCAAAATCAGTACGTCATCACCGTTGCGGAGAATTTCTCCTTTGCCGATCTCCAATGGCTCCCAGCCTTCTTCCATCAGGGGAACTCCATAACCATTGCCGCGAGGAAAACGCATTGCTATGGGACCGGTTGTATGATTAACACCTGTGATTACCATCTGCTGCATTTCTGCTTCATCTTTGGGCGCCATCAAGACCATATTAGGAATGCAGCGCAGGTAAGCGATATCGTACATCCCTTGGTGTGTGGGACCATCAGCCCCAACAATTCCTGCTCGATCTAAACAGAAGAATACGGGTAAATTTTGAATGCAGACATCATGAATGATTTGGTCATATGCACGTTGCAGAAAAGTAGAATAAATGGCGGCGACGGGACGCATACCCTCACAAGCTAGTCCAGCAGCAAGAGTTACAGCATGTTGTTCGGCAATTCCAACATCGATATATTGGTTGGGAAGTTTAGCTTGAAGTTTATCTAAGCCGGTTCCTGTTGCCATTGCGGCGGTAATACCGATAATTTTTGGATTTTGTTCTGCCAATTTAACCAAAGTATGAGCAAAAACTTTCGAGTATTTGGGAGGCTTTGGTTTATTAGAGGGAATAGCTTTACCGGTTGTTAGATTAAAGGGAGATTGGGCATGATAGCCGACTTTATCTTTTTCGGCAATTTCATAACCTTTACCTTTAGTTGTTACAACATGCACTAAAACTGGACCATTAATTTTGTGTGCTTGCTCGAATGTCGCAATTAATTCTTCCAGATTATGTCCGTCTACTGGTCCCATGTAAGTAAAGCCTAATTCTTCAACTACAGCACCTACTTTGGGAACAGCTAATCGCTTCATCCCTTCCTTAATGCGTCCCAATTCAGGAGACAGGGATTCACCAACGAAAGGAATTTGTTTGAATTGCTCTTCGAAGTTATCAGAAAGGAACTGCATGGGTGGTGATAGCCGCATTTTGTTGAGATAGCGGGGAATCGCACCAACATTAGGAGAAATTGACATTTCATTGTCGTTAAGGACAACCAATAGCTTAGTATTGGGTAAGTGTCCGGCATGATTAATTGCTTCTAATGCCATACCACCTGTCAGAGCACCGTCACCAATCACAGCAGCAACTTTAAATTTCTCACCCTGCATATCCCGGGCTAAAGCCATTCCTAAACCTGCTGAGATACTGGTAGAAGCATGTCCTGCTCCAAAATGGTCAAAGTTACTTTCACAGCGTTTGAGATAGCCTGCTATTCCATCTTTTTGCCGTAAAGTATTGAATTTGTTATAACGACCGGTAATTAATTTGTGGGGATAAGCTTGGTGTCCCACATCCCAGATAACTTTATCTCGATCTAAATCTAATGTCTGGTAAAGTCCTAAAGTTAATTCAACTACACCTAACCCCGGACCGAGGTGTCCCCCTGTCGCTGCAACGGTTTGCAGATGTTTGTCTCGGATCTGACGGGCAATTTGTTGTAACTGCCGAATTGACAATCCATGTAATTGATTGGGATGAGTGATGTCACTAAGATGCATACTAATAATGCTGTCCTCTCAAGATCTAGTATTTTTGATTTTGCCACGCCTGGGTTCTTGATTGGGACAACTTCGTTTGCATTCTGAAAAAAATAATCAGGGAAGATGTTTTTTAAGGAAAAATTAGGAAAAATAAATGGTAAAAAGCGATTATACTATTTACTGGGTATTGTGACAATCAGGGATCAATTGTGATTTTAAAATTTTTTGTGGTTTTAATTTTGTGGTTTTAATTTTGTGGTTTTAAAATCTTTGGTTTTGCCTTTAACCCAAGTTGGATGATGTTCGGGAATTGATATTGGTGTGAATATATTGGTAGTAAATATACTTGGTGTGACTATATTGGTGCTACAGGTGCGGCTGGGGTATCCTTAATTGGGGTAACTTCTGGTGTGTATGGATGTCTTTGTTGTCGTTGCAAATATCTACCTAACACATATGCCATATCACCCCGTGTCATAGGTTTTAAGGGGGCAAGCTTTCCATCGGTTTTTTGGTTGACAAATCCTCCTGTGACAGCAGTAGCTACAGCTTTTCTTGCCCATTTAGGAATAGATTTTTGATCGGGAAATTTTGCTAAAATTTCGTCAACTGTTGCTTCTGGAAATTGAAAAACACCGTAGGATTGGGCGAAAATGGCTAAAGCTTCAGCCCTTGTAACTTTTTGATTGGGGAAAAATAAATCTCCTCGGTAACCCTTCATTACCCCAGTTTTTAAAACTGTTTGAATATCTTTAAATGCCCAATGGGAAGAAGGTACATCAGTAACGTTAATATCTTCCTGACTTGCATTTTTTTGTTTATCTAGTAAAAAAGTTTTCACCATAATTGAGGCTAACTCTGCGCGACTCATAAATCTTTCAGGATAAAATTTACCATCGGGATATTTACTCATTAAGTTAGCCGAAACTACCTTTTGTATCGGGTCAAATGACTGATTATTATATTCAGATTTTTTTGGCTCAGATGTTTCTTGTTCAGATGTTTCTTGCTCAGATGTTTCTTGCTCAGATGTTTCTTGCTCAGGTATTTTTTGCTCGGGTATTGTTTGAGAATAGACTAGGCTAGGAAATAATTGTACTAATGTCAATAATGATAGAACGCTGATAAATTTACCCATTGCTTGAACCTAAATAAACAATTTTATAAATTTAACTTCACATTTAATTAAGACATTTTGAGAAACTTTATAGTTTCCTAAAGTCTTATTTTATTAAATACTGAGTGTATATAAATATCGGAATTTAGTGAAGTTAGAATACTTCGTTATTTTTGTAACTTACAGAGTTTACGTAAATAAAATGATAAGGTCAAGGCTAAAAAACAGTTGCCATAATGAATTTTAGGTCTCTCAAACCTTGAGTATTCCAGTAAACTCAACTGAGAAACATTGTTATTGAATGACGTCTGACTGTTAATGTGGACTTATAGTTATTGGTCATTGGTCATTGCTTACCATTTGTAAAACAAATAATCAAAGACAAATGACAGATGACAAATAACCAGAAAATCATTGAGGAGATTTGTAAATGACCGCAGCAGCAGATCCAGTAAAGTTAATGAAACAAGAAGTTGGTAAAGCCGCAGCCAACTTAATTCAATCCAATTCCATCGTTGGCTTAGGAACCGGTTCAACTACTGCGTATGCAATTCAATTTATTGGGGAACGCCTCAAATCTGGGAAAATTAAAGATATTGTTGGTGTCCCTACATCTTTTCAAGCTGAGGTACTTTCCAAACAATACGGCATCCCTTTAACTACATTAGATGCCATCGATCATATTGATATTGCCATTGATGGCGCAGATGAAGTCGATCCCCAAAAGAATTTAATTAAAGGTGGTGGTGCAGCCCATACTCGGGAAAAAGTTGTAGATTACCTAGCAAATCAATTTATTGTGGTCATAGATTCTGGTAAATTAGTTGACAAACTTGGTGCTGTTTTTGCTGTTCCCGTAGAAGTTATCCCCATGGCAGTTACTCCGGTGATGAATGCGATCGCAAAACTGGGTGGGAAGCCAGAACTACGTATGGGCGTGAAAAAAGCTGGTCCCGTTGTCACCGACCAAGGAAACCTAGTTGTAGATGTCAAATTTGATGATATTCCTGATCCAGTAAACTTAGAAAAAACCCTAAATAATATTCCTGGGGTTCTAGAAAACGGTATATTTGTCAATTGTGCAGATAAAGTTTTAATTGGTGAAGTTAAAGACGGTAAACCGGTAGTGCGGGAAATGTAGAAATGGGGATTGGGGATTGGGGATTAGGGATTGGGGATCTAATTTTTACTTTTGGGTATATGATTCAGAATTGGGAAATGGGGATAAATAGGAGATAAATGACAACTCACCACAGCAGTTTGGAAAAAATTGCGATTGTCGGTTGCGGATATGCGGGGGCTGCTATTTCACGCTATTGGTATCAACAAAAGGGTCACTCGGTAACATCAACAACTACAAGACAGGAGCGAGTTACAGAATTAAAAGAAATTGCTACCCAGGTAGCAGTAATGAAAGGAGATAATTTCCAAGCTGTGCGATCGCTCCTGCAAAATCAAGACACCGTTATATTGAGCATTGCTCCCATCAGCGATCGCCAGGTTGATGCAGAGATATATCGGGAAACTTACATCCCCACAGCAAATAATCTGGTAGCAGTACTAAAGGAAACTCCAAGTGTCAAACAGCTAGTTTACCTCAGTAGTTGCTCGGTCTACGGTAATAAGAAAGGTGAGTGGGTTGATGAAACTTCCCCGGTTGATACTAACGGTGAATATAACCAGGTACTGTGTGAAATGGAGCAACTTTTGTTAAACTCTGTTAGTGAAGAGATCAAAGTTTCTATCCTACGCTTGGGGGGAATTTATGGTCCTAAGCGGGAATTAACAAAACGCTTTGGACGAATTGCTGGTAAAACTATTCCTGGAAGTGGT
>JASJCX010000266.1 GCA_030065255.1 Calothrix sp. MO_167.B42
GTTTTTTTAACCCCTCCCATTGTTCATTACTTAAATCTCCTCGACTCATCGATGCACCCTGCTCAAATTACCTTTTTATTAGGATACAACGAGTTTGAAAACACGCCCTAGGTTTTGACCCTGCTGCTGGTAGTTCTCGCGGTAATTCTACTTGTAGGCATTGTGGAACTACGCTAGATGTTAATTATGTCAAAAAAGAGGGTGTTGCTGGTCGAATTAGTCAGCAATTAATGGCAATTGTTTGCACTAATTCAGGTGAAAAAGGTAAAACATATTTATCTGGTAAATCTTACAATTCTTATATTCCTGACGAAGTTGATTTAAAAAGTAGAATTTATAAGCTTTGTGTAGAAACAAGTTTAACAATTCCTAACGAACCTTTACCAAATTATGGGGTACTGGGTTTTCGAGTACAACCCTATGGTTTAGTCAAATGGTCGGATTTATTCACATCCCGTCAATTGTTGTCGCTGATGACGTTTGTCAAGTGGGTAAAGTTAGCGCATCAGGAGATGTTGCAGCAAGGATATGAGGAGGGGTTAGGGAAGGCGATAGGGACTTATTTGAGTCTTGCAATTACAAAAAGTGCCAATAGAGGCAGTAATTTAGGCGTTTACCATACTGGACGTGAGACTATAGAAAGTCCTATTAGTAATGGTCGATTACCCATGTGTTGGGATTTTCCTGAGACAAATCCAGTTGGCTCTGGTTCAGGGAATTGGTTAGATGGTTTAACTTGGACTATTCAAACATTAAGAAATTTAGTTATCAGCAATGTTGCAATTGCTAAAAGGCAACCTTGTCAAAGATTGGATTTACCAGATTCCAGCATTGAAGCAGTAATTACAGACCCTCCATATTTTGATGCAGTTCCCTATGCCGACCTTTCAGACTACTTTTATGTGTGGTTAAAACGCTCAATTGGGCATCTTTATCCAGAACATTTTTCTAGTCAACTTACCCCCAAGAAAAATGAAGCCATCATGGAGGCTTCCCGACATGGGGGAGATAAGAAAAAAGCCGCACAAGCCTATGAAGAAATGATGCATAAAGCGTTTTGTGAAGCCAGCAGAGTGCTAAAACCAGGGGGCATGATGTTAGTAGTATATGCCCACAAAACTACAGCCGGATGGTCAACATTAATAGATTCCCTCAGACGAGCAAAATTCACCATAACTGAAGCGTGGCCACTTGATACCGAACAGCAAGGAGGGTTACGCAGTCTTCGAGCATCCCTCGCTTCCAGTATTTTCCTTGTGTCCCGCAAACGTACAGATGCCAAAATCGGTGACTATGCAATGGATGTCCGTCCATTGCTATCAGAAATAATCCGAGATAGAGTTAAAACATTAATGGCCGAAGGTGTTACTGGTGCTGATTTAGTCATCGCTTGCATCGGTGCAGGACTACGCGCTTACACCCAATATGACCGCGTAGAACTCCCCAACGGTGACGAATTAGAAGCTAATTCCTTCCTTGACGAAGTACAAAAAGAAGTTTTAGAAGCAGTTTTAACCGACGTGCTATTGTGCGATAAAAAAGGCGTTTCTGCTGTCGATAAACCCACCCAATATTACATTTTAGGACGCTACGAATACAAAGAAGCGATTGTGGAATTTGACGAAGCCAATACCTTAGCCCGTGGCGTAGGTGTAGAACTAGATGGTGCTGGTGGCTTAACAGATGGCAAATTAGCACTAGTTAAAAAAAATAAAAATAAAGTGCAATTACGGGACTATACAGAACGCGGTGCAGATGCAGATTTAGGCATTCAAAAAACAGAAAAACAACAACAATTTAATGTCAAAGCCCAAGCAATTGGTACAGCACCCACATTAATAGATATTCTCCATCGCTTGCTGTGGTTGCAAGAAAATAAACCCCAAGAAATTGGTAACTTTCTCACATTATCCCAACCAGATGCAACCCAATTACGTCTGGTAGCCCAAGCCTTAGCCGGACGTGCGTTAACTAAAGAAGCAGGTGCAGGTGAAGCCCTTACTACCAACCGGACAAAGGAACAACAGCAGATAGATACTTTATTAGCTTCTTGGAAACGGGTAGTTGAGGAGAACTTATTTACTCAACGTAAGTGATTTGGCGGTGTAACTATTCGGTTTACCCTCATTCCCAACCATTCTCCCGCAGGAGAAGGGAGAAATCGTCAAAGTCCCTCTCCTACGGAAGAGGGATTTAGGGTGAGGGGCGTATCAGTTTCATGACTGATTTAGAATTAAATCACCTAGGACTTACGCAACTGGCATATTTTTTCTGTAGGGTGCGTGACGCTGCGAGAATATCTGAACGTAGGAATCAGGCTTGTAACCTCACGCACCAATCGCCGATTGTGACAATTGCGTAAGTCCTGTCATATCATGTCCGGTTAAAGACTTATCATTAAGACTGCAAGGGGGCAGGGAGCAGGCTTCGGCCGTGAGCTCAGCGTTCGACGGCTCGACTGAGCTTCGCCGAACGTCTGAGCTCACGCCGAAGTCCGAACGGGCGCAGGGGGGAGAAGAGTTTTGGTGATTTTTGCATAGATGGCAATATCATAAGTAATCAAGCGGACATGATATAACAAGTAATAAGTTTACTGTGATTTGTATAAAATAATTTATTTATCTGGGAATTTAATATTAGTGGAGTGTGAAGCGGTAGCGTCATAATTATTACAATAGTGATGATAATTGGTGAACAAAGATTATATTAACCCGAAGCAAAACTAAAATATATATAAGCGCTGTTTACACTAATGGAAATGAGTACCATCACAATTAACTTACCAGGCATCCTGGAATTAGATATTAACAATGTCAATTTAACTGACGAGCAATTTTTTATGCTTTGTCAAGACAATCCAGATTTGAGATTTGAGCGTTCTGCTGACGGAGAATTAATTATTATGCCACCAACTGGAGGAATAACTGGCGATAGAAATTCCGATTTAAATTATCAGCTAAGAGGCTGGAGTCGGAAAAATAAACTAGGAAAAATCTTTGACTCTTCTACTGGGTTCAAACTTCCCAACGGTGCAAACCGTTCTCCGGATGCATCTTGGGTAAAAATGGAACGTTGGAATACTTTAACCGAAGATGAAAAAGAAAAATATATCCCTTTATGCCCGGATTTTGCTGTTGAATTAATGTCTCCCAGCGACACCCTTGAAAAAACAAGAGCTAAAATGAAGGAGTACATGGAAAATGGAGCTTCCTTGGGCTGGTTAATTAATCGTAAGCAGCAACAAATTGAAATTTATCGTCCCAATCAAGAGGTAGAAATTGTGAATTTTCCTCAAACTCTTAGCGGAGAAGATATTTTACCAGGGTTTGTTCTAGATTTAACTGAAATTTGGTAATTGCTATCTTCTATCAAATGTACAATTTAGAAATAAAATAAAATTTTAGAGGATGTTTTAAAAGTGAGAAACTATTGTAATCAAGCTCACAGAACACACCCTAAAATTATTTAGGACTTATAGTAATTAACCTGAGTTCGGGTTAACTCATAACTCCAAATGTCACGGGAATTAATTCCTAGGCTCAAAGATAAAGTCTGATAAATCAGGTATTCCCACCCATGAAAAAATAGGGAAAAATCAGGTACTTATTTTCCCAGTAACGAATTGACAGCAGCAAGACTATACTCAAAGAAAGGATTAATGCTATGCAATCATGATTGAATCAGCATCAAGTTATGAATATCATATTGGCGGTAGTCTTCCTGCTAACGCATCAAGTTATGTCACACGCCAAGCTGATTCTCAACTTTACAAAAATTTAAGTGCAGGGGAATTTTGTTATGTATTAAATTCCCGACAAATGGGTAAATCCAGTTTGCGAGTGCGAACAATGCAAAGATTACAAGCTGAAGGTATAGTTTGTGCATTTATCGATTTGACGGGGATTGGAAAAAAGTCAGTAACAGCGGAAAAATGGTATGCAGGGATAGTTCAGTCTTTAGTTAGTAGTTGTCAGTTAAGTCAAAAGTTCAACTGGCGTAAATGGTGGCGAGAGCAACGAGATTTAATATCACCTGTACAGCGATTGAACTTATTTATTGATGAAGTTTTATTAGTAGAGATTCCAGAAAAAATTATTATTTTTGTGGACGAAATTGATAGGGTACTGAGCCAAAATTTTTCCCTGGATGATTTTTTCGCCTTAATTAGATTTTTTTATAATAAACGGGTTGATAATCCAGCATATAAACGTTTAGCTTTTGCACTATCAGGAGTAGCAACCCCTAGTGATTTGATTGCAGATAAAACTCAAACACCCTTTAATATTGGTAAAGCCATAGAATTACATGGATTTGAGTTGGATGAAGCACAACCTTTACTCAAAGGATTGGAACCGAAAGTAGATAATCCTCAAACAGTGATTCAGGAGATATTCTATTGGACTGGAGGACAGCCATTTCTCACGCAAAAGTTATGTCATATTGTCAGTAATTATGACTGTGATAATTATATTATTACTGCTAAATCTATACCAGATATAGTCCAGAAATATATTATTAACAACTGGGAAACTCAAGATGAGCCAGAGCATTTAAAGACAATTAGAGATAGAATAATTCGCAACGAGCAAAAGGCTGGCAGATTATTAGTAGTTTATCAAGAAATTTTAGAAAAAGGAAAAGTAATTGCAGATGGAAGTCTGGAACAAACAGATTTACGTTTATCTGGTTTAGTTGTTCAAGAGCAAGGTGAATTAAGGGTATATAATCGAATTTACGCCCAAATTTTTCATCAAAAATGGGTTGCAAAACAATTAGAAAAATTACGTCCCTACTCTCAAAATTTCAATATTTGGGTTAATTCTGATTATACAGATGAGTCTCGGCTATTACGGGGTCAAGCATTACAAGATGCTCTAGAATGGGCAAACCATCAAAATTTAAGTCCTTTAGATTACCGTTTTTTAGCAGCTAGTCAAGATTTAGAACAAAGGGAAACTCAACTGAGTTTAGAAATCAAAGAAGAAGAGAGTCAAATATTAGCTCAGGCTAATGATACTTTAACTCAAGCACAAAGAAAAGCGAAGAAAATTATAACTTTAGGCAGCATCTTTTTAGCCATATCTTTTGTTGCCGCATTATTTACAAATATGCAACTTGTCAAAGCCAGGTGGGAACAAAAAGAAGCTGACATACTCTTAACAAGTGTTTACTCACAAAGAGCCTTTGATACAAGTCCCTTTCAAGCATTGCTCAGAGCATTGAAAGCAGGACACAAATTACAAAAACTGTCAAAATTATCTGCAATCAAAAAAGAGACCCGCAAACAGGTGAAGTCTGCATTACAACAGTCAGTTTATCATGTCAGAGAGCAGAATAGTTTAGCAGGACATAGGGATCACGTTAGAAGTATTCGTTTCAGTCCGGATGGTAAAATCCTCGCCTCAGCCAGTGCAGACAAGACTATCAAGCTGTGGCATATTAAAAATGGTATTTTATTACAGTCACTTGCAGGCCATACTAATAGTGCTTGGAGTGTCAGATTTAGTCCCAATGGCAAAATTATTGCTTCTGCTGGCATGGATGGCACAATCAAGCTGTGGAGCGTTAAGTCTGGCACCCTCATCAAAAGTTTTAAAGGTCACAATTCCAGGCTTTTAGACCTTAGTTTTAGCATCGATAGTAAAATTGTAGCCGTTGCCGCAGCCAATGGGAAAGTAGGACTTTTCAATATTGATCATGGTAGTTTAGTTAAAATTATCCCTAGTCATAGTGAGCCAGTAAGGAGTATCGATTTTAGTCCTGACGGTAAAATGTTAGCTACTGCAAGCTTTGACCATACCCTAAAATTGTGGAATGTATTGGATGGTACTTTAGCACACACCTTTGCAGGTCATCACAATAAACTGGCTGGGGTTAGTTTCAGTCCCAATGGTAAAATGTTAGCTACTGCAAGCTTTGACCATACCTTTAAACTGTGGAATGTATCGGATGGCACTTTAGTACATACCTTTGAAGGTCATATTGCTCCGGTTAAAAGCGTTACCTTTAGTCCCAATGGTAGAACAATTGCCTCCGCAGGGGAAGATGGAACCATCAAATTGTGGGATTTGCAGCAGAAACAAATTGTACCCCAAACCTTCAAAGGCCATCGTGGTCATATTTGGGATATTAGTTTTAGTCCTGACGGTAAGACTTTAGCTTCTGCTAGTAACGATTCTACCATCAGACTTTGGAGTATTCATGGTATTGAACCCCGAACCCTAGAAAACCATAGTGCTGTGGTTTGGGATGTTAGTTTTAGTCCTGATGGTAAGACTTTAGCCTCCGCCAGTGCAGATAAAACTATTAAGTTGTGGAATATGCCAAAGTCACTTTTACAAACCATTAATAATCACGAGCAAGTCAAGAGCATTAGTTTTAATCCTGATGGTAAAACCCTCGCCTCTGCCAGCGATGACGGTATTGTCAAATTGTGGCGTGTTAGTAATGGTAAGCTGCTGCAAACTTTTAAACGTCATGGTGATAGGTTGTCAAGGGTGACTTTCAGCCCGGATGGTAAAATTCTCGCTTCTGCTGGTGATGATGGATTGGTGAAGTTGTGGAACCCATTTGATGGTACAGTATTACAAACTTTTCAATCTGACAATAATATACGTGCAAGTAGTAGATTGACTGGTATTAGTTTTAGCCCGGATGGTACAGTCCTAGCTTCTGTGAGTGATAAACAAGCAGTACAGCTACGGCGTGTCAGAGATGGTAGTTTAGTCAAAACCTTTGACAAAGGACACAGCCGTGAAGTTACAACTGTTAATTTTAGTCCAGATGGTCAACTTCTCGCTTCAGGTAGTGCAGACAACACCGTCAAGTTGTGGCGTGTAAGAGATAGTAAGTCAGTAAAAACCCTTAAAGGACATAGTAATTGGGTGACCAACGTCAAATTTAGTCCTAGGGGTAAAACACTCGCTTCTGCTAGTTTTGACCGCAGAATAAATTTGTGGAATACCAATAATGGTAATTTACTACAAACCCTGGAAGGCCATCGAGGTTGGGTAACAAATATTAGTTTTAGTCCCGATGGGAGAACCCTTGCTTCTGCAAGTCGAGACGGTACCATCAAGCTATGGCAATTAGATTTAGATTTAGATGATTTAATGAAATTGGGTTGTGATTGGCTGCAAGATTATTTGGCGACTCGTCCTGAAGAAAAAGATTTACAAAAAATATGTAATTAACATTATTGAAATACCTGTAAAAATAATGTGGAGACATCGCATTGCTAATTCTCCACAAACAATTTAGAAGATATATAGCAATCCGATTTGATTTGTAAAAATGGAGAGGCTCAGATCCCCGACTTTTTTAAAAAGTCGGGGATCTAACTTTTCACGAATTATTTAGGATTGCTATAAGTATTTAGGCGTAATTAAATGTAATATCATGTGCGGATGAATACTTATAAAACCTCACCCGCCTGCGGCACCCTCTCCTTATTAAGATGTCATTGGCGAATTAGGGGTAACACCCCCAACCTAAACGAAAAATAAGGGTTTTTGGAGTGCTATTATTCTCCTTTTGTACCCTCAAAACCCTATTAAATCCTTGGGTGAGGGGTCAGATACA
>JASJCX010000267.1 GCA_030065255.1 Calothrix sp. MO_167.B42
GCTACTGTTGTTTTTGCCGAACTTTCTGGACCATAAATTTCAATAACCCTTCCTTTAGGTAAACCACCTCCCAAAGCTAAGTCCAAGGTAAGCGCACCAGTACAAATAGTTTCTACTTTCATCCGGGAAGCATCCCCTAGGCGCATGATTGTGCCTTTTCCAAAGGTACGCTCAATTTGGCTCAATACCATATTGAGAGCTTTTTCCTTTCCAGCGTTATCAGTGGTGTTGACAGCCATTATTGCCTCTAAAATATATAATTAATTCCGATGTTTGTGGTACAAAAGACATCAATCGAGAATATCGGTCGCGCCTAATCCTAAATTTCAAACCAAGAAACAGAGTAGAACATGCATACTACTTTAATTTAAAATGCGAAAATAGATCTACTTATTTTGAATTTGCTCGTTTTGATTCTGCTTATTTTGAGTCTGTTCATTTTGCAAATGTGAAAACATCCTAACTTGGAACTGACTTAGTAGGCGATCATGATGATAATTTTTGACTCTTGAGGTATTGACCACCAGTCAAAGCAGCAACATCACGTTAAATAATTTACTTGCTTTTCTTGTTACTTAAACGGTAATAAATGAATGCGAAAGGAGTTTTCATTAGAGTTTTATTGCAATAATTGCTATTGATATTGTCATATCTGTGTGAATGTGCAACGCCAAAATAATGAAAGTGGTGAGAGTCTAACTCCTATGTATATTTACTTGTACGAAAGGTAAAAATAATCTTGCTTATTGGCCCGTTTATTGACAAAGTTACAAATGATTATGCAGTAACTATAAGGTATGTGTGGCAGATTCTAGGTAAAACTAAAAAATATTTAAAAAAGCATTAAAACTATATTTTAATAGACTTCAGAGGAAATTGAGTTACAACTCTAAATTGATGACATTCAATTTAATCGATGTTAAAGTTAAATTTTTTATAGTTATATAAGCAAAGATAAAAAATAATACATTTAGACTTACCCTTGCTCCAATTAAAATCATGTCTTTTGAGTTTTCTAATTCTGCTGTTGCCCTCATAGCTGATACCGCACTTTCTGTAAATAGATTAACTGACTATATTCGTTCCCTTGTAGAAGAAGATGAGCACTTACGTCAAATTTGGGTAAAAGGAGAGGTTTCTAGTGCGAATAACCATAAAGTAGGATTATTTTTCACTTTGCAAGACCCTGATGGTGGTGCAACAATTAAATGTGTGATTTGGAAAAGTCAACTAGGGAAACTTGCCCAAATTCCTAAGTTTGGAGAGCAGTTAATTATTTTGGGCAGTCTAAAATTATATCCAGCAAGGGGAGAATACCAGCTTAGTGTATGGCAAACTTTACCAGCAGGCATTGGTTTGCAAGCACTACGCTATCAACAACTAAAAAAAAGTTTTGAAGCTGAGGGCTTATTTGACTCGGCCCGGAAAAAACCTATTCCTCTTCATCCCCGGACTATCGCCGTTGTGACTTCACCGACAGCCGCTGCTTGGGGCGACATTAAAAAAACTTTAAAACAAAGATATCCGGGTTTACACGTATTATTTTCTCCCGCAACCGTTCAAGGAGAACAAGCTCCTAAATCCATTGTCAGAGCAATTAAGCGAGTTGAAAAAGATAAACGGGCAGAAGTATTAATTTTGTCTCGTGGTGGTGGAGCCGTAGAAGAATTAGCCTGTTTTAATGACGAACGAGTTGTTAGAGTTGTTGCTGAATGTCCGATTCCAGTAATTACGGGCATTGGTCATCAAAGAGATGAATCTTTGGTAGATTTGGTTGCAGATCGAAAGGTGCATACCCCTACAGCAGCAGCAGAATTAGTTGTACCCGCGATCACAGAACTTTATAGCCAAAATCAGGGGTTAGTTGCGACTTTGTATGAAGTAACGGGTGGCTTTTACAAAAGTGCAGCAGATAGGCTGCAATTAATAGGAAATCGTTTGCGACTTTTAGGCTTAGATCGGCAAATTGGACAAGAAATGCAAGCCTTAACTTGGAAGCGTCAGAAATTATTACAGGCGACAACCTTAAAATTACAGCAATCTTCTGGACATGTAGAGATATTAAGACACAAATTAGCAACTTTAGATCCTAGGGCTGTTTTGAAGCGGGGTTATGCAGTAGTAAGACAAGAAAATGGAATTATTATCCGTTCTGCTGCTGACTTGACTCAGGGGGATCGGTTATTAGTACAGTTAAATCGGGGAGAAATTCAGGTACAAGTTACGGAAATAAATAACACAAATATATCAAGCCACAAAGGCTAACTAACAGTATTTAATTTGGCAACACTTAATTATATTTACTCACAAATGCTAACATATATTGATGAGTAAATATATCCCCCTAAGAAAAGCGGTCGAACGGTTGGGATTGCATCCTAATACTTTGAGGAAATATGCAGATGAAGGAAAGATTGAAAGTATCAAAAATGAAGCAGGTCAAAGGTTATACAACGTTGAGTCATACATCAGTGGTGCAACTAGAATTGCCATTATTTGCTACTGTCGAGTCAGTTCCCGCAGACAACAAGACGATTTGCAAAGACAAATCGAGTTCATGCAATCCCAGTACCCAGAAGCAGAAATTGTCCAAGACATCGGATCGGGTCTTAACTTTAAAAGAAAAGGATTGCGTTCCATACTGGACAGAATATTACGAGGGGATAAACTCAAGATTGTTGTTGCCTGTCCAGATAGATTATGCCGATTTGGATTCGAGATTATACAGTACTTGGTCGAGTCCAACGGTGGGGAGATAGTGGTTCTCCAAAAATCTGTACACTGCCCCGATAGGGAACTTACAGCAGATATTCTCTCAATTATCCACGTCTTCTCTTGTAGAATACATGGACTCAGAAAGTACAGTAAAAAAATCAAAGAAGATAAGGATATTCCTCAACCAAGAACAGAGAGCAAAACTTAAAAGATGGTTTGGTGCGGGCTGTAATGATGAAATCGATTGATGAATTAGATTCTGAGTGGAATTATGAGGCGAAAGTTGCTGAAGTAGAGGCAATAATTGCTAATATTGAAGCGGGTAAATTAGAGTTGGAAGAAGTATTCGAGCAGTTTGCTGTAGCTGTGAAATCTTTGTGTGAATGTGAGAATTTTTTGCGAGAACGTCAGCAGGAAGTGGATTTATTAATTGAAAATTTGCAAGATGATTGATATCGCGCTTGCAAATCTGAGTCATAGTTCATTCATATGCGTACTCATAGATAACAAATATATTTTTTTATACTTAGGGAATCATATTGGATTTTTGTTGGTGAACTAGACGTATTCTTGAGTGGTGCCTCTTAGCACTTTCAGTTAAATCCTGTTTTTACCAACCAAGGCGGTTATAGGTACAAAAATACCAAGGAAACACCAAAAAATATAAAATTAGGGCGCATCTTAGTACGCCCCTACATTGAAAAAATTATGGTATGAATTAGTTTTGGCAATTTCTAAAACTCTTTTTGTTTCTTAGCAATACAAATTATCAACAACTAATCAATTTTTACGCGAAAACGAACCAAACCAAAGTTATTATCAGGAGGAACGTTGCCAATATTTACAATAATTGCACCATTCGGATTATTTTGATTTTGACAGGCATCTCCACCACTCCGGTCGGCTAATGGTGTTAGGGGAGAATAAAATGCCCCCTGGTCTCCATCCTCAGTATTACTTAAAGTGATGTCTGTATTTGCCTGTTGTAAACGAATTCCCCTACCACTACCAAAAGCATCAGCACTAAAAGATGTTTGGGGAGGAACGAAATCACATATACGGACATTTTGTAGTGGCTCACCACCTTCCCCCAAGAAGTAAATAGTGTATTCTACTTCATCGCCACTTTGTACTGGTGTTTGCAATTGTGACACGCCGAGAACTGTATTTGGACGTTGTTGATTAAATGCATCGTCATTATTATCATTGGGATCGTTTACAAAGGTGTTAAAATTCTCGCCAAATGCTTGACCATTACTTCTAAATGCACCGGTAATTCGCTTCACTAACCGCAAATTAGTTTCACCCTCAGGAGCTACTGGTCCAGCGCGCAAACCAAAATCAACATTATCCAAATTCTGTGCAACCTGCAGATTAACAGTTCTTTGTGGGTTACCAGTAGTAATTTCAGAGAAATTAGCAGGAGGAGTTAGTGTTACTTGGTAGGGACCAGTTGGTAAATTGTTGAAGCCATAAATGCCATTTTCGTTGGTTGTCGTTGTACTCCTAGTGTCATCAGCAGTACCTAATTGATTATCCGGTCCGGGTAAAGTAAGGGTAAGAGTGACATCGGGAATTCCTGGTTCACCCTGATTTTGAACGCCGTCGCCGTTGCGGTCATTGAAAACTGTATCACCAATAGATCCTGGTCCGGTACAAAGGTTTAATCTTGCTAAACCAATAGTTTCGTCCTGTCGGGGAATAGCAAAGTCTGTTCCTGCTGTGTATTCGATTTGAATTTGAGTTACTGGACCATTAACCGTAGCTTCAACATTACCATCGGTACTGTCCGATTCAGCATTTTCCCTTACACCTGTAGCAACATTATTTACTATCTCTACATCTGGCCCAAGTGCTCTTAAGCTTACACCCACAGTGGTATTATTATTGGATGCTGTGACCCTAACCTTATCTTGAAAAGGAAATCCACGATCGCGCGCCCCATCACGGTCAATATCCAACAAAAGTAAAGGTGCTACCTGAATTGGCTGAGAAAAATTGATAATTAAAGTTCCGTTACTATCAGGTGGTGCTGGTAAATCTGGTCCTCCTGGTGATTGTCTTCGACCTATATTGAATCTAAGATTGGGAGGGGGTTGTCCTCCATAAAGTCCTTCAGATTCTGAAGTAATTCTAGTTTCTTCCGGGTCAATGACCTGTCCCGGAACACTTTCAGTAAATTGAATAGTCGCTGTTATTCCACCTGCACTTAAAGTTTGATTTAATATTCCTTCTAAGTCAGTTGTAGGATTCCAATCAAGGAGAATTGGATTTGTTCCTGTAGGACAATTTGTATTTGGAGTTTGTGCCAAAACTTGATTGCTTGATACTAAGTTTCCCCCAAATATAACTTGCGGTGCAGTAAATATTAATGTCAGGAGACCACTTCCCAAAGGCTTGATTAATCTCCTAAACGTAAGCTTATTGATCAGGGGAGAAAATAAAATTGGGGACAGTGTAAATAACATGATGAGTAATTACCAATTACCAATTCCAATTACCAACTAAAAAGACCTTTATCTTCCTTCTCTTCTACGCCTTCTTTCGATTTGCAAATCATCTTCTTGTTCTTCAATAATTAGATCGATTCCTCTAACATCCTTGAAGATGATTTCAACACGGCGATCGCGAGCATAATCTACAACATCTGTACTATCAGGTACTTTACGCTGAGATTCGCCAAAGGTGCGAATTGTCATTCTTTCTGGAGCAATACCTTTACGAAGTAGGTAGTTTCTCACAGATAATGATCGCCGTTTACCAAGGGCTAAATTATAAGCATCGCTAGCACGGGGGTCGGTATGACCTTGCAATTCCACCACAATAAATGGATATTTCTGCAATACTTCTGCCACGCGATCGAGTACTTCTCCACTGATATCGCTGATGAAAGATTTATCTAAGGCAAAGTGAATGTTACGTGGGACTTTGATTTTGATTGGTGTTGGTGGTGGCGGTGGTGCTGGTGGTTGCGGCGGTGGGGGTGGTTGCGGTCGAGAGATACATTGGGGAATTGGTATGGGTTTTTGTTTGGGTGTAGGACTAATATTGGGTTGAGTTTGGGATGTCCCAATTAATGCAGCTGCAGATGGCTCAGATGTGCCGTATTTCGGGTCGCTAGCAATTGCGCTGATTAAATCCCCTGTTTGTAAATTATCTAAGGTAACGGTAAATTTACCTTTTTCATTGACTGGTATTTGGGCTAGTATTTCTGAAAGCGCTCCATATCCAGGAGTATAAATTGCTTTTTTGCCCCGTTGATAGTCACTGAGGCGATAAATAGTTATTTCACTACCCCGGTCAGCTTTTCCTTCCACTGTTACTGTGGTGCCATTAGGAGCAAATGTCCGAGAAGTGAATTGGGGAGCATTAATTGCTGCATTACCTGTATCTCGACGTCGATTGGGAGAATTTCGCTCGGGATTGGGTCCATCTCCCCTTTGAAAGTCAGAGACTCCTAAATGACCCTGAGTATTGAGGTCAATACTCAAACCTTCCAGGGCATTAAATTTATTGTTTTGAATTAAATTACGTTTAGTTTTAGGGAAAGCAGAAACTACTACCCCTGGACCTGTTTGGTTATCAATTTCATTACCAGTTACTCGATGATCGCTACCCATTAAGTAAACAGCAGCTCGGCGCAAACGTCTTCCGTTATAAGTGATTTTGTTATTCTGCAACAGGACGTTACCTTTTGGTTTAAACAAATACACACCTGCTCCATCATTGGCACAAATTAAATTCCCAGTAATTTGAGAATTGGTAACTACACCTTCAAACCTAATGGCATCAGGCATACCAGCAATTCCATTACCAATAATAATGTTTTGAGTTATTGCAGTGTTTTCAGCTCGAACTGAAGTAATAATTGCACTACCTTCATGAAAAGAAATTCGGTTGCGACGGATGGTTGCACCTTGGGAATTGAAAGCATATATTCCAAAAGCTGATGTTTGCTCTGGAACTTTTTCTTCCCGGGTTAGACCCAACCAATTATCTTCAATTACAACATCTTTGGGAGCTACATCCCTTTCATAAAAGGGAAAATTATCATTGGGAGGTTTTTGTTGGCTGATATCAGGTGGTGGTAAGCGATGAGCAATTACAATATCACCTGGTGGCGTAGTTAAAGTAACTGGTTTGGGAACGCCATCATAAATCAACACATTACCCAATTGTTGCTTAATTGGGCTGGCATTAAAACCATATAAGTTTAAACCGCGAATCGTAATTCCATCTGCTACAACTGTCAAACCCCGAAAGATTTCTTTTCCAGAAGCAGGAGTAATTCCCACTACAGGAATAGGAATTGCAATTTCAGCTGTTGCAGATTTAGTTGCATCATATCCCGGTTGAGTCGTACCATCGACAATTAATCTTGGTGTTGCTAAGTCCGGTAGCTGTGTCTGCAATTCAATTATGCGATCGCCAGCAGGCAAATTAAATTCAATTTGGGAAGCGCTCCCATCCCCCAAATTTTTGACCTGTGATCGCTCATCACCACTGAGTCTTTCAACGGGTAATGTCCCATTTACTAGTTCAATCGCCTCTCGTAGAGTCAAATTTTCATCAGCTTGGATATCACCATCTTGATCGCTATTTACCACTACCCGCAATGCTGGGGGTGTGGTAATTTCTGACTTTGGTTTTTGTGTATTTTGCTTTTGGGCTAAGGCTACTCCTGATGGTAAAAGATACAGCGAAATTGGTAAAAAATATAACGAAATGGGTAAAAATTTGGGTTTCGACATCCGAACAAGCGAATGAAAATTGGGGGTGGGGAGTTTACCTCTCCCCAATCGCCAGTTCCCACTCACCATTCGTTTAAGATGAACTTTGAAACTGGGCATTAACTCACTCCT
>JASJCX010000014.1 GCA_030065255.1 Calothrix sp. MO_167.B42
CTTATACATGGGCAACAATCGAACAGCAAAATAAGGGTTGGTGGCCTACCCATTGTGAAGCTTTAAGACAGAAAAACAGCGATATTTTAAATAAGGAATATCATAGTAATCTGGTTTATCTTTGTCAGGATGGACCTTTTGTGGGTACAGAAGCCCAACAAGAACGAGAGGAGCATTGGTGGGCTTTGATTGCACAAGATGGAGTCACAATGTGTTGGCCAATTGTCTTATTTTGGCGGGAATTTGTTCACTTTGAATGGTACTGTGTGGACAATCTATCAAATGAAACCACATCTAAAGGAACGGTTGCTTGGGTGCGTCGGGGACATCGAGGTGGTTGTTACTACAAGAGCGAACAACTAACCTTTTACCGTGATGTATATGCGTCAGAGGATCTACTCCCACCAAAGTAGTCAACAGTAGTGAACTACCTATAGCTTCTGACTACAGGGGGTATTTAGGAAATACTTTCGAGCTTCGGTAAGCTTAGTTTTGTTCTGTTTCGATAAAGTTTATAGAGAATGTAGTTAAACCCAACATTATCAAAGTTTTGTTGGGTTTCGTTTATTAAGTGAACCTTATTGATCATATCCCACATTCCGCAGGTTCATTAGCAAAAGAGATAATATTTACGATAACGAGTACCAAAAAACAGTAGAATCCAACCCCATTTCTCAGTCAGATTAAAAATCTGTGTCGAGAAAGGGTAAGTTAATAAATATTACAATATGATATCCTGTGATTGTGCTTGGTATAAATGCATTATTATTGACATTTTCTCACAATTGGTTTGGGGCAGTTAGAGTTGCAGGAGTTCGAGACACCCATCATAATGAGAGCATCTGTTGCAAATTATCTTCAGTGTAAAGAGCTACATTTGTAACAAATAGAATACTGAATCAAGCAATTTCACCGCATCCCTACCCGACACGAAAATCTTGCTACAAATTATACTATCATTATTGCGTGAGCGGAGCTTCCCAAAGGTATCGCCTGTATTTGTGATGATTGACGAGTTGGAAGGTTAACATTCTTAAACACTTCTGAAACAACGTGTTTTCGTTTAAATGGGATCTTGTTTCCAGCTCTAATAATCTTTGTATAGCAAACATTTTAGAGAAACTTCCCAGTCGTATATGGTTATAGTTTGAAAACACACCCTAGTCACCAAAAGCCTTTATTTAGTTTGCCACCATCCGTATTACGGTGAAGCAACTGGCATCATATTTGACTTCTATTTAATTGTCAAATATAATACAATTGACAATCACCATAAGGTTCATATTCATGGTAAGTAGAAAACTTTATGTGTAACAAAGCTTTTGTGAAAAAAATTCTCAGCCTATGTCTGGATGTAATGTTCTTTCTAATATCTTATGGTGGGATATTTAACGGGACAAGAGATTCACGATTTGGACAGTGAATTATACTTTGCATTCAAAAACGACATATCAGCTCCTGATAACACTCAACTCTGTCCCTATACCTATGCGGCTAAAGTCAAATCAGTTGTTCCATTATCATCTGGATCAATTACTGGTTATGGAAAACAAAAAATAACCTTTACTGACATTCGCTAAAAACTCAAACTCAAGGCATAGTTGTCTGAAGTACAACTATGTCTTGCTTAAATTATGATTATTTCCCTGCAATTAGGAAGACAAGTTTATGACTATCGAGAAGTTCAAGTTTTTTACAGATGGATTAAAGCCTGAAGAGAGGTTGCGCCATGAATACATGGCCAACACCCGTATAGATGATGAGCGTTATTGGATTCCTTATGGAGAAGGAACCTGGTTTCAAGCTTGTTACTTTAATGTCACTACTGGTGGATTTGCTAACGTCTTGAAGATTTTACCAGGGCGACAACTTGATACTCACTACCATATCAGTACAGTACATGGCTTTACTCTCCGAGGTAAATGGGGATATCGCGAACATGATTGGATTGCTACTCCTGGATCTTATATTTTTGAGCCTCCTGGAGAACTGCACACACTATATGTACCAGAAGATTCTCCAGAGCCAATGATCACTTTCTTTGTCCTTTCCGGTGGTCTGATCTATACCAAGTCTGATGGTTCTTTCGCTGGTTATGACGATGGTTTTACTCTGTTGGAACTGGCACGAGAACATTATCTAGAAGTTGGTTTAGATGAGTCTTTGATTGATGCCATGATTCGTTAGGGTCATATCATACATAGTTCAAAGAATTTAGTAGCTAGTAACTCTATGCAGAAGTCAAAAGTATTTTATTCTCTAGCTTTGACTTTTGATAAATAGCTTGCACTAGTAACAACAAAAAACCAGTATCAAAAATATAGTTGTTCGACTCGCAACTATATTTTGATTAATTTGCTGCTGGTAGTAGAAGCAAAAAAATTTGTCCATAATTGCATGAAACAAACAATGAGTGTCAATATACAAGACCTTGATTTGGCATTACTAAAAGCAGTGGAAAACAATGATTTATCCACTGTCACTGATTTGATCCAAAAAGGAGTTAATGTCAATAAAAGAGGACCTTTACCCTATACTCCATTGATGATTGCAGCTGGTCGTGGGTATGTCCAGATGACCCAAACCCTTTTGGATGCCGGAGCAGATGTAAACGTTATCGATAGTGTTACCGGAGCATCTCCATTACATAAGGCAGCTCAAAGCGGTATCATTGATGTAGCTAAATTACTACTCAAAAACGGAGCTTTCCTTAATCTTCAATCTGCGATCGTTGGACACACACCTCTCATTGATGCAGTGTGGTCGAAAAAGCCACCGATGGTAAAATTTTTGCTAGATCAAGGGGCAATTATCAACATCAAGGGACATCATGGTGCTGACGTTTGGGAATTTGTCAGTAATCAAGAAACTTGGACTGCTGGTTTCACTACCCCAGGTGAAGAAAGTTGGGGTAAATCGATTCGGCATATGTTAGAGGAGCGTCAAAAGGCAGATGAAGAAGCCTTAAAGCAGCCATTAATGCAAGCTGTATTAGATGGTAATCTAGCTGCTGTAAAAACTCTGATTGCTCAAGGGGCAGATGTAAACGAGTCTTCACCAATTGTTGGTGGAGGTAATGATGGGCAAACACCTCTGTTAGTTGCCTGTTTCTATGGTCACACTGAGATTGTTTTAGAACTCTTAAAGGCAGGAGCTAGTCCTCATATTGTTGACTACTTGATGAAAGCAACTCCCTGTCATAAAGGTGCTTATGGCGGCAGACCAGAAGCTGTCAAAGCTTTGATTGAGAATAGCGACGTTGATATTGAAGCTCAAGGTCCATACAACGGCTATAGTGCCCTCCATGATGCTACTTGGCATGGTCATACGGAAGTTGTGCAAGTACTTCTGAATGCTAATATTCCCTTAGATCTTCAAGGACATGATGGCAAAACTCCACTAGACCTAGCTATTGAGTATGGCTATAAAGATATTGAGGCATTAATTCGGATGAAAATGGAATTTCCCAGTACACCATTAAAAGGCAAAAAAGTAGCTGTCCTCGTAGAAACAGAATATATCCCTGAGGAAATTGAACGTTACAAAAATGGATTTGCTGCTTTGGGTGCAGAAGTAGACTTTTTATCTTACCTCTGGGGTGCACAAAGTCGTACCATTGTTAGTGATATAGATCATCCTGACAAGCAACTGCATACCATGGTAGTTACTAAGGATGTTGCTAACTACGATCCGAATGATTATGACATCGTATTGATGGCAGCTAATTATTGTGCTGTCAGACTACGAGAAATTCCTCCCATGGGAAGTTTAGGTAGTCCAAAAGAATTGCAAAAGCCACCAGCTGTAGAATTCTATAAAAAAGCTATGGCAAACAAACGCATTATCAAAGGCGCTCTTTGTCATGGTTTGTGGATTTTAACTCCTTGTCCAGAAGTATTAACAGGACGCAGAGTGATTTGTCATACTGTTGTGTTGGCTGATATCGTTAATGCTGGTGCAACCTTTATCCCAGATCCAAGTTACGTTTTTGTTGATGATGATTTAGTAACTGCACGTTCAGCAGCGAATCTCAACGAATATTTCAACACCATTGTGAAAGAAGCTAGCAAGGATAGAAGTTGCTACGATAGAGGTAGCTATGATAGAGGTGGCTACAGCTATCCAAATTACGAACGTTATACAAATGGGCAATCCCAATATCAGAGGGTATTGTAGTATTTTTTGTTTGTTGTGGAAAAAGGTATACAAAACACTTTACTTTTTCACATTTAAGCTTTTTGCCCATATCATAATACCGTTCAGTTAAGCCTAAAAACTTAAATTGCCCTAGGTTGGGTAGAAGGTTATGGAACCCAACAAAATGTTGATCATGTTGGGTTTCGTTTCTTAACTGAACCTGATTGGCTCATATCACTAATACTGACAAATTTCACCGATCAAAATCGAGAGTGGTTTGATGTATAAATCAATTCGGTCTTTCTACAAAAAATGCACAACTTTTGTGGCGATTTGTTTGATTGCTTCGACAATTGCCCTTACTTCTTACACTTTACCTGCTAAAGCAGACTTAATCTATCACGCTTTTGATGAATGTTTTGCTAATGTCAAAGCGAAACTACCCCAAATTAAAGCAGCAGGATACGATTACATCCAACTTTCACCTGCTAATAAAACCATCTCACGGGAGGATGATGCTTGCACTTCAGACAAATACTGGTATTTCCAGTATCAGCCCCTTGATTATGTCCTAGGAGGAAATCTAGGAAACGAGCAAGATGTAAAAGATGTGATTAACGCGGCTCACGAACAAGGTATTAAGGTGATTGCTGATGTAGTCTTAAATCATCTGGCTAAGTACAAAAATGTTCCGAACGAAGACAATAAACCTTTCCCTGAAGCCTATCCCATATACCAGAGTCGGGAATACTTTCATGACGGAGCCTGTATCCAAAACTATAATAACCCCTCAGAAGTTACAGATAAGTGGTTATGCGATCAAGGCGACGGATACGAAGGGGGATTGCCGGATCTGAAAACGGAATTGCCTTATGTGCAACAACAAGATCAAAACTATCTGAAACACCTGTTTGACATTGGATTCGATGGTTTACGCTTTGATGCTGCCAAACACATTCCTCAAGAGGATATGCAAAAGATCCTCGCAGTTATCCCTGAGGATAAGTTTTACTACGGTGAGGTCATCGGTCAAAGTTATGACGAGAGCATGAGTTATATTTCAGTTTATCCGAAGTTATCAGATTTTCAACTGGTCAATACCTTAAAAGACGCTTTTAATATAGGGGGAGACTTACGCTCTTTAGTCAATCCATCAGATACCAAACGTGCTTTGCCTGGTAAGGATGCTGTTATCTTTGCTCGCAATCATGATACTTGGGCTCCAGGACAGTTTGATAATTGGAAATTTGATGATGGGGATTTACCTTTAGCAACGGCTTACGTTTTGGCGATTAAAGAAGGAACACCCCTGATTTTGAATTTTGATGCCTTCAATCCTACAGTTGTTGCGGCTAGCCAATTTAACAAAAAAATGTTGGGACAACCCCAATATTTTCGTAAGGGAAATGAGATAGCCCAAGGCGCTAACATCCCTAATTTACTCTTTATTGAGCGGGGGGACAAGGGCATTGCCATGATTAATAAGTCTGGTGGAACTTTTGATGTCAAAGCAGCTAAAATGCCTGCTCTGGAAGTCGGATGTTATGACGAATTACAGTATAACTTCAAAATGTGTGTTGATAAGGGTGGTGATGGTCAGAAATACATCACTCAGTGGGGCAGCCCTGAGCGTGGAGGAATTCAGATTGGACCGCGTACTGCGCTTTTGTTTGTCAAAGATTGATCTACCAATAGGAAATAGTAAAAATGAAGGCACAAGTAATCAAGCAATTTGGTGATGCTAGCATATTCCAAACAATGGAATTACCTCGTCCTGAAGTAATTACCGGCCACGTTCTCATTCGTGTTGCAGCAACTAGTGTTAACCCAGTTGATTACAAAATTAGAAGGGGTTCAGCATCGGCTCTGGCACCAGCTTTCCCAGCAGTATTACAAGGTGATGTTGCTGGGGTAATTGAAGAAGTTGGGGAAGGTGTTACATCTTTTAAACCTGGTGATGAAGTTTATGCTTGCGCTGGTGGTGTTAAAGGAACCGGTGGAGCCTTAGCTGAGTATATGTTAGCTGATGCAGATTTGGTGGCATTAAAACCTAAATCTCTCACAATGCTAGAAGCGGCTGCCCTTCCCTTAGTATCTCTTACAGCTTGGGAGGGACTAATTGACAAAGCACAAATCCAGCCAGGACAAACAGTATTAGTACATGCTGCTACTGGTGGTGTTGGTCATATTGGTATCCAACTAGCAAAAGCTTTTGGTGCGAAAGTTTTTGCTACAGCTTCTTCCGATCAAAAGTTAGAACTGGCACGTAAACTCGGGGCTGATGTTGCTATCAATTACCGCCAACAAACTGTGGAAGAGTATGTTGCTGAATATACCAATGGCAAAGGATTTGACGTAGTATTTGATACCGTTGGTGGTGAAAACCTGACTAAGTCTTTTGCAGCAGCAAAATTAAACGGGAAAGTGGTATCTATATCCACTAGTCAAACATACGACTTATCACCCCTCCACCGTAAAGGACTTTCCTTACATGTCGTCTTTATGCTGATTCCCATGCTTCACAATCTGGGCAGGGCACATCATGGCAAGATATTAACCGAACTTGCCAAACTTGTAGACGAAGGTAAAATATATCCTTTAATCGACCCAAAAGAATTTAGTTTTGATCAAGCTGAACTTGCCCACCGCCATCTTGAATCTGGTCAAACGATTGGGAAAGTTGTTTTGAAGGCTTAGTGCAATCTCGTTGACCATATCTTACTCCCTGGTTCTAAGGCTCAGATTCCCGGAATTGTTAGATGGGAACTTCTTGTTTCAGTATATACTCTGTATTTTATAAAACATCCAGATCAGTATAAGTCGCGCTGAAATGTATTGATAATGTGTACTTGTTGCACATTATTTCAACTTCTGTCAGTCAAGCCCTATCAGCCAGATGGGGCTTTTCCTATGTAAATTTTGCCTCCGTGAAAACTCTTGTATTTTATACTAATTCAAAGAATGTTTACGACATATAAGTTCTTCGTCAGGGCACGGCATCGGTCAATCTCTTAATATATAAAATTATTTTACTGGTGCTGTGCCCCTACCTATCTGCTCACAGAGGTAAGTAATTATGCAAAATTAATCGATTCTTTAAGAAAATCAATCTCTACATTTGATGTACGGTAAACTCCAATATAAAATCCCTGGCTTACCCATTAAAATCAAAAGTGTCAAGGTTCTTAAGGAGCGACTCGAATGCAAGTCACGTATAATTCCGACAAGCGCAAACTTCTATCCTGTTTATGTCATGGAGCAATTTTTTTTAGTACTACCCTACTTTCCGTTGGCGTTCCCATTGTGATTAGTATTATTTCTGACGATCCAGTAGTTAAAAGTAATGCCAAGGAATCAATTAATTTTCACTTCAATGTTTGGTTTTGGGCGACTGTAATTGGAGTACCCATTGGGATTATCTCTTGGATTACTTTTGGCATTGGTGGTATTTTATTTTTCCCTGTGATTGCCCTTGGTTTTGCCATTCATTGGGGACTGACAATTGTGGCATTAATCCATTGTTTAACTAATAGTGATGAACCTTTCCGTTATCCATTCATCTTTCGCTTACTATCAGTTTGATATCTTTATCAGGCATCATATTATACCTTGTTCGTAAGTCGAATCGATAGGAATAGGGGAAATGGTTGACAAAAATTACTTGGAGTTGATGGCTGGCTATAACCAATGGATGAATGACAAGCTGTATCGGGTTTGTGCAGATATCTCAGATGAGGATCGCAAAAAAGACATGGGTGCATTTTTCAAATCCATTCATGGTACCTTAAACCATCTTCTCTATGGCGATAAAGCATGGATGGGGAGATTCGTCGGCAAGCCTTTTCAGGTAAAAATTATTGGTCAACATCTATATGAAGATTTTGAGGAATTGCGTTCAGAGCGAATAAATACTGACCAGGAAATTCTCGATTGGTGCCAAGATTTATCTGATGAGTGGCTGGAGTCAGAGTTTGAGTATAGCAGCAATGTGGATGGCAAAACTCATATTCTTCCAGCTTGGGTTTTGGTTACCCATATGTTTAATCATCAAACCCATCATCGCGGCCAAGCAACCACCCTGATTAAGCAACTTGGTTACGAACCAGGGATTACAGATTTGCCTTGGCTCCCTGAGTTTGAAGCCAATATAATCTAAAATAATACACCATATTTCATCTTAGTAAAGTACATTCAGACGGGCAGGGATGCCCATCCCACAAGAGATTTTGTATGTAGCCTTGTACTTCATTTATCTGTACAGTGCTGTATCTATTAAAATGAAACCACAGTTCTCAAGGTAGTTTGCCAAATAGTATCCTGGTTGCGATCGTTATCTGGATTCGTCACAAATGAGAATGCGGGGGTAATACTGAAATTTTCTTTCAATGATAAGTTGTAGAAAACCTCAAAATTGGTTTGAGTTGCATTACCCAATCCATTGGTGACAAAAGGCTGTCCCACTGCGATACCAGCCACACTACTGGGAATTAACAGATTGCGAAGTCCCAAACCTACCATCCAGGTGAAAGGATGTAAATCTAAATCTCGATCGATGGCGGTGTTAAATCCTTGGTAGCTACCAACTCCCCAACGGGTAAAAAGTCCCATATTTTGATTTAAAGCATATTCAGCATTAATCCCCAACGCATTTATATCAGTATTATTAACTAAAGCATTTGTATATTGTAGCTTCAGGGATAAGCGATCGCTAGCTAAATATTCCACTTCCACAGTAGCTTGATACCTGTCGCCAAATAAACCACCATTATTACCATCAGTTTGGTTTGCATCCCCAGCAATGTAAAGCGATCGCCAAAATAATTGACTATTTTCAGGATGCCAGACAACAGCCACCCCCGCACCACCAGTATTATCGATTTGGTTTTGCACTATCAGGGGATTGTTGAGAAAAAAGCTGGAACTAAAATCCACTGCTTCATTATTGCCATAGGAATTGCGATCGATAAAATCTCGGGGTGACATCTTTGCTCCCACAGTCATCTCCACATCCTGGAAAGGGCGAAAACTATAGTACAGTCGCCGTAACCGCAGACTTGATTCTACCCCCACAATATCAAGTCCTCCACCATTAGCAATCAAGCCATTAGTTCCCAATAGATTGAGATTTTCTGACTGGGATTTAGTAATTGCATCGGTTCCATTATTCCCAGCTTCTAATTGAGTTACCAGTAAATCCTCACCTTGGAAACTGGCATTGAGACTTAATCGGGTGCGGTTAATTACGGTAGTACTGGCTTGACTACCATCAGTAAAAGCAAAAATTGCCTGTCCTTGTAACTTAGTAGTAGGAGAAAACCGTTGTGCTTGCAGACGATTAGCTCGTTCCTCTATTAAGCGTGTCCGCAAACGCAATTCTTTCAAAGCCACAGCAAAGTCTGTTTGTAACCGTCTGACAACCACCGCATCACTTTTGATATATTCATCACTAATATCTTCTGCCAACCGGTCTAGATTATTTAGAGTAGCAAATAATACAGTGGTAAATTCGTGACGACTGAGGGGGCGATCGCCACGAAAGGTGTTATCTTCATAACCAGAGAGCACACCATAACGTTCTACTAGAGCTTTCAAAGCTTGGTAAGCCCAGTGGGTGGGTTGAATATCTGATAGTTGGTCAACCGATGGTTGGGGAGTTACGGCCTCAGACTGGGTTTCTACAGAAAGCGGAGAGTCACTTGGCTCTCCGCTAGATGAAAATTCTGCGATCGAGAAACTTGGTTGGGTTTCTGGTGGGGAGCATCGCTTTGTCAGCGACACCCCTTGGGAGTATGGCAAATTAGTATTTCTGATGTCTGTTTTTAATCCAGTATTTTGCTCGGGAATTTTGCGGTGAATGTCGGTGTGTTTGGTGTCTGAATTGCGTTCAGTAATTTCCGGTGGTAGTGAATAAGTCGGAGATGAGCAACACATTAAACTAAATATACTGGGGAGCATCCCAATTTTGAAAAAATATGCCGTAGTGGGAGCATCTTGCTCCCTCGATATCAAACGCGGGCAAGATGCCCCAAAGTCGCTACAACGGGGGGAACCCCCGCAACGCGCTTCTCTGCGCACTACAGATTTAAACGTTTGGGATGCTCCGAATATACTGCAACCGACTAAACCAGCCGCCAAAAATTTATGAGAGTTAACGATCTGCTCAAAACTTTTTCTGACACTCAATTACATCACCTAAATTCTAGTTCCAAGTTACTGAGACACTAGCTGTTGTTGAGTTTGTTCCTGGTCCTTAGCATCTTGATTCTTGGTTTGAATCAGTTCAACTTTATACCCACTGGGGTCTTCAACAAAAGCAATTACCGTAGAACCATGTTTCATGGGGCCTGGTTCTCTTACAACTTTTCCACCGCACTTTTTGATATCCTCACAAGTGGTGTAAATATCATCAACTCCAATGGCGATATGCCCATAAGCATCCCCTAAGTTATACTCTTCTACACCCCAGTTGTAAGTTAGTTCTAAAACTGCATTATCAGTTTCATCACCATAACCAACAAATGCGAGGGTAAATTCACCCCCTGGATAATCCTTTCTTCGCAACAACTTCATTCCCAGAACATCACAATAAAACTGTAAAGATTCTTCAAGATTGCCGACTCGTAGCATTGTGTGTAGTAAGCGCATATTTACCTGTTGTCCCTGTGGGTTGAATTTTATGTGACAACAATATTCTACAAAGAGATTTGAAGATAATGGGTTGAGATTGGGTTTCTATCACACCCGCCTGGGACTATAAGTCCCAGTCTAATAGTCAAAGTCATATAAATATGACTATAAAAATAGCCATCAGAGCATTAATTATGAGGGGTATTTTCCAGTCGTCTTTAGACGACTTTAGCTATTAGGCTGGGGTTTTCAACCCCAGGCGGGTGTGATGTAAATCTCATTTCACCACATTAGTTTTGAGGAGTTGTGGCACAGCCATCCTGGCTGTGCAATATTCAGGCAGGGATGCCTGAACCACAAGTCATTTTGTTACCAGCAAAATTAATGCGATAGAGTAGTAATGGGGTTGCTTTGCTGGTTAATTAATGGTGGGTTAGCCGGAGATGTTGCCGGTTTTAATACCAGTATGGCGAATCCAAAGAACATGGCAGCTAAAGCAACAATAGCAATATTATTGCTACTTTCTTTGCTCATAGCAGCAGTAAGACTCAGCAATAGTGAGTAAAACTGGTGTTCTTTGCAGGTAGTAGGTAAAGAATTTGTTACCCGTAAAAATTTTCCAGCAGAAGTTGATTTATGATCAGAGGTACGGGGTCTACGACGTTGCATAATTTGTAACCTTGTGATGACTTTCGATGTAATACCTAGAGCAAATCCAGGTTTTTTGTGGAAGCTGTAACCCTTCCTTGTTTACACTTCCATTCTCCCAAGTGCCCGTCGCACATCCTGTATAAGATTGTTTGCGTATTGTATGACTTTGACTGCGTTAGCGTGTAACTTTGAATTTAACTGTCTTTAAAGTTAACTACCCCGTAACTCAATGAGTAAAAGGTCGGTTTATGCATCTCTAGGAGGGATCACAAGAGCAAATCAAGCTTTAGTCCATAACCAACTTTCCATCAAGTCTCTGGCGGTAGAATTAGACCTGAGTCGGTCAACGGTCAGCAAATTTTTTAATGGTAAATCAGTAGACCGCTTAAATTTTATAGAAATTTGTGAAAAGCTAGATCTAGAGTGGGAGGAGATAATTGATAAATCTTCGCTACCAAATCAGGAAGAAATTGTGCGTTCTACTGGGATAAAACAAGAGACAACCGTTTCTGTAGGTGCTATGAAATCAGAAAGGGGTGAAGGTAGCGTCATAGTTTTGCTTGATGAAATAAATAATTCTCAAAAAGCAAGTGTCACCCAAGGACAACAGGTAAATACCCAATCTCAGACACAATTCACAGTAGTTAAGTTAAAAGGCAAGTTAAAAACCAATATCGATATAAGTTTGGAAAGCACATTTACAGAAGATACTAATATTCAAATACAATATGAAGATATTTTAAGAAAAGTACAAAACCTTGTTAAAGAATTAGAGAAGACTGTAAGCGAACACACTAATCTTGAACTACGTGATGTCAAAGAAGGTTGTGTCAGATTAATCCTATCCGGTACGCAAGAAGACCTGAAAAGATTAGAAGAATTATTCAACTCAGGGCAACTAATTGAAGTACAAGGCATTCCCATTGAAAATATCCAGCTAATAGCTAGGGGTAAAGATTTAAGTAATATTGACCTGAGTAATGCCAACTTAAGTGATGCTGACCTTAGAGGTGCTAATCTCAGCAATGCTAATCTGAGTGGTGCCAATTTAAGTGATTCTAGGTTAAGCCGTGCCGTGCTGACGGGAGTTGACCTGAGCAATGCCAACCTAAGCGATGCTGACTTGGGTGATGCTGACCTCAGTAACGCTAACCTAAACGGTGCTGACCTCAGTGATGCAGATTTAAGTGGTACTAATCTGTGGGGTGTGAAAATCAACTCCAAGATAAAGTTAGACAGTAAATGGCGGCTAGTATGGGAGATTGTTAATCAGGAGGCTGTAGGTAAAAACTTGAGTAATGCTGACCTGAGTGATGCCAACTTGGAATATGCTAACCTGGAAGGTGCCTACCTGCGTGGTGCCAACTTGGAATATGCTAACCTGGAAGGTGCCTACCTGCGTGGTGCCAACTTGGAAGGTGCCTACCTGCGTGATGCCTACTTGGAATATGCTAACCTGGAAGGTGCCTACCTGCGTGATGCCTACCTGGAAGGTGCCAACTTGGAATATGCCAACCTAGAAGGTGCCAACCTGGTACGTGCAAAGGTGAAAAACGCTAGATTCGCAAGTAACCCAGGAATTTCAAAGCAAATGAAGCTTAATCTAATTCAACGGGGAGCAATTTTTGATGATTCTTCAGGTAACCCCTCAAAAGTTCTAATCCGTGCTTAAACAAACCCACCTCCACCACAACATCTAATGAATAAAAGCGTTTTTAGCAAGGAATTTGCGATCGCAACTCAAAATACAAGGTTCTGATTTCATAGAACCATATGCAATCTTCCCTGAATTTCCGAATCAGATGCAGTTTCAAAAAATAATTCGAGTGCTTCAACTAAATTATCCCGTGCTGATTCAATTGTCTTCCCTTGGCTAACAATATCAAATTCAGGACAAAGTGCTACGTACCAATCATCTTCGCGTTCAATAATAGCGGTTAACTGCTTTGTCTGTTTCATAATTATTATCTAGACGCTTGCTCTCCACAACGATTTTTTTCAAATTTATAAGGTAAGGATTTAACCTGAAATCTATTGCCTCATTTTAGTCGTGTCAGTCTATTATTAAATTCTTCAAACAATTCAAAAAACTTATTCAAAGCATCTCTTTCATCAGCAGAATCAAACAAAATAATATCATTCCAACTATGAGATGACTTGATATCAAATCTCTCTTGTACCCATTCTTGAAATTTATCAAATTCAGTTTCTTGTTCAGTGGTAGGTAAACCTAAATCTTGCCTTGCCCCCACATATCCGATTAAAAATGAATGCAAACGGGTAATAGAGCATTTCCCCAAATACATCCCTGGACGCTGTTTAATACTTTGCAGCATTTCGTTAAAATATTCGGATTTAATTTCTAATTCAATAGTATTTGTTTCTTGCATAAAACCTCTATTTATTTAAAATATTTCTTCTGTTATACCGTTTTAATCTGAAGTTACATATAATAAATCGTCATTGCGTTCACGGAGTGTTCCCTCTTAGGGAAGGAGGGACGACGTTCGCGGAGCGTGTCCGAAGGACTTAGCAATCCCATAATCTTCATAATCAACGAGTTGATGAGATTGCCACGCTCCACTTCGTTACGCTCGCAATGACAAACAATAAAATTGGGGGGGGTGAGAGGGGCGGAGGACTTTAAATTATTTTTCTCCCCCAGAATTGGGGGTTGGGGGGCAAAATCATATTTGTATTCAGCAATGCCACAAAACCAATTAACTACCCCAAACCAGTTCGCAAACCACCCCGCGCCTTCTCCAACGCCTCCGGTAACTTACTCCCATCCCTTCCCCCAGCCTGGGCTAAATTCGGTCTTCCACCACCGCCACCGCCACAAATCTTGGCAACAGCACCGATAAATTTACCCGCTTGTAACCCCTTCTTATTCACCTCTGGGGAGAATGCAGCCACCAAACTAACCTTCCCAGCTTCGGGAATAGAACCCAACACCACAGCCGCACCACCACCGATTTTCTGCTGTAACCTTTCAGCTGCGGTTTGCAAAGAAGCTGGATCAACATCTTCCATTTGGGCGACTAATATCTGAAACTCGCCCACAGTTTCCACCGTTGAGATTAAACTATCAGATTTTGCGATCGCTAATTGCGACTTCAAACTATCTATTTCCTTCTGACTATTCCTCAGTTCTGTTTGCAGGGTAGTAATTCTTTCTGGTATTTCTTCTGGTTTGACTTTAAACCTATCACTTAAATCCTTAACTACCACGTCCCTAACATTGAGATAGTCGAGGATTGCCGGACCAGAAACCGCTTCTATCCGCCGTACCCCGGAAGATACACTAGCCTCAGAAATAATTTTAAATACACCAATCTCCGCAGTATTACTGACGTGGGTTCCCCCGCATAATTCCATAGACACCCCGGGGAAATCAATTACCCGCACCACCTCAGAGTACTTTTCCCCAAACATTGCGATCGCACCTTTGGCTTTAGCTTGTTCTAGGGGCATACTTTCTATCTTAGCTGTATGTGCTTCCCCAATCCAAGTATTTACCTGGGCTTCGATTTGGGTAATTTCCTCGGGGGTTAAACCACGGGGAGAGTTGAAGTCGAAGCGCAATCTGTCGAAGGATACCAAGGAACCAGCTTGGGAAATGCCATCATCCACAATGTTTTTTAACGCTGCCTGTAGCAGGTGAGTTGCGGTATGATTTGCTTTGGCGCGACGACGGCAACTGCCATCGATTTGGGCGGTGACTGTATCCCCCACCCTGATGGTACCCCGTCCCACATATCCAAAGTGGACGAAGAAATCCGACTCTTTCTGCACATCGTCAATGGTAACAACAAAACCATCACCGGATAAATAACCCTTATCCCCAATTTGTCCCCCAGATTCGGCATAAAATGGGGTTTGATTGAGAACTATTTGCACTTGGGTTCCCGCTTCCGCCTCTTCTTGGGAAATACCATCTACTAACAATACCTCAACTGTGGCGGATGTAGATGCTTGGGTATAGCCGAGGAATTCCGTTCCTTGGATATGTTCTGCTAATTTATCCAGGGAACCTTGAACCGTTAAATCGATGGTTTCGTGGGCAGATTTGGCCCGTTCGATTTGCTTTTGCATTTCCACGTTAAAGCCATCACCATCAATGGTTAAACCCTCTTCTTCAGCAATTTCCTGGGTTAATTCCAAGGGGAAGCCATAGGTATCATAAAGTTTAAAGGCTGACTCGCCACTAATTACGGTTTTACCTTGCTGCTTTAACTGGGCAATAATGTCCGCTAAAATCTTCTCACCCCGTTCCAAAGTCTTCAAAAAGCGCGATTCTTCCCGTTGCAACTCAGCTATAATGGCACTTTCCCTCTGGCGGAGATTGGGGTAAGCCGACTCACCCAGAGCGATCGCATTTTCCGCAACTTTGGTGGTAAATTCTCCTTCAATCCCAATTAATCTACCATGGCGTACCACCCGGCGAATCAATCGCCGCAACACATAACCCCTGCCCACATTAGAAGCGCGAATTTCATCGGCAATCATATGCACCACAGCCCGGATATGATCGCCAATTACCTTCAGGGAAACTTTAGTTTTCTCATCGCTGGTAGTGTAATCAATCCCAGCTATATCTGCTGCTGCGTTAATAATCGGTAAAATTAAATCAGTTTCATAATTATTGGGAACCTGTTGGAGAATTTGCGCCATCCGCTCCAAACCCATTCCCGTATCAATATTTTTATTCGCCAGGGGTGTTAAATTACCTGAACCATCCTGGTTCGATTCCATAAACACCAAGTTGTAGAACTCAATAAACCGGGAATCGTCTTCCAAATCAATATTATCGTCCCCTAATTCCGGGTGGAAATCATAGTATATTTCCGAACAGGGACCGCAAGGACCAGTGGCACCGGAAGCCCAAAAATTATCATCTGCTCCCAAGCGTTGGATACGCTTTTCTGACACTCCAATTTTATCTCGCCAAATATTATAGGCTTCGTCATCTTCCTGATAAACACTGACAACCAGCCGTGATTTTGGTAACCCAAATAATTGTGTAGAGATTTCCCAACCCCAAGCAATAGCCTGTTCCTTGAAATAATCCCCAAAGCTGAAATTACCCAACATCTCAAAAAACGTATGATGGCGTTTCGTGCGTCCAACATTTTCAATATCATTAGTACGAATACACTTTTGAGAAGAAGTAGCTCGGGGATATTCAGGGGTGCGCTGTCCCAGAAAGATTGGTTTAAACGGTAGCATCCCCGCGATTGTCAACAGCACCGTTGGATCTTCTGGTACCAGGGACGCACTTGGGATAATTTGGTGTCCTTTTTGGGCGTAGAAGTCAAGGAATTTTTGGCGAATTTCGTTACCGCTAAGTTTCTGGGGATAATCCATGGGTGTTGACAAAAGGGTTTTGAGCAAAAATTAGGACTTATGCAAATAAACCAGATTTATAGCTGACTATGGGTAAGTCCCGCAAATCAATATTATAGATTATCAGTCATAGGTCATTGATTTTGAACCATCAACCAACAGTTACACACTTAAAGTATGCCGTACAATTGGATATCCGTATCACCAACTAAGTAATAACTCTTAAGTTAAATTAACTACTAAGAGTATTATTATCAGTATCTAAAAATTACTTATATAATATATAAATTTAACCTATTGTTAACGAAAATCGTGATGGTTTGGGTTTAAAATAGATAAAAAACAGTATTATGGTTCCTTATAGTTAATTAATCGCTTTTTCTCTTGTAAATAACTTTTTTCATGCTTTTATAACCAAACTATATTTAAATTATGTCAAATTCATCACCACTTAACTTGAAGTTAAACTAAAATTAATTTAAAGTTGGTGTGTGCAGCTTTACATAGTGGCACAATTTCCCCCATGTGTTTATATGAGGAATTAAACTTTTGCATAAAGATACTGAATTGTTTACTGATCCAGGCTAACGTAAGTTAGAAGAACAATAGCGACTTATGACCTTTAAATTGAAAGTTCCTGATATTGCCTGCCAAGGATGTGCTGACACAATTACACAATCCCTGCTGAATCTAGAGCCCAGCGCCAAGATCCAGGTAGATGTGTCTGCCAAAATGGTTACCGTAGAATCCGCAACATCATCCCTTGAAAATATTAAACAGGCAATAATCAGTGCTGGATATAAGATTGAATAGCTTATGATAGGAAAATAATTGCAAGTGAAATTATCAGCATTTAGATGTCATCTATTGAGTTGTCTTCTATGTGAATTTTCTTAGTCAGTAAATTCACACATAGATAGATTTAGTAGCCAACTCATATTTTTAGGTGCGATCGCAATATTTGTTGGCTAATTTATTTGTTTAATCTGCCAAGCTTTAAAAGGCAGGGTTATCCATCTTAATATTTGATAAACTTATTTTTTTCCAATTACAGTTTGTATATCGCATGAAATGACTCCACAAAAAAGATGATGCAATCTTCTTTTGATGGGTATCCTGTTCGTGCTTGTATGATTAACGGGCAAGATGGCTGCACTGCAATAAGTTTTGGCATATTTTTTATTGGGGAAAACTTCTAGTTATAAGCAATTCCTGTTGATTGTACTGAGTACGTAAAATTATCGGGGTGTAAATATACCGAAATTATTACAGAATATTCCTGATTACCAAAGGTAAAAACTTTTTCTGTTAAGATTATGGTTTCTAGAAACCCAAGGAGATCCAATCATACTCCCATTCCTGGAAATTACAGTAACACTTTTATACTTGGAAAAAATATTCAGTATTTCCACTGTTTGAAATCAATAATGTCAGGACAGACATTAGTTATCAGAAATTCAACGGGTAACTACTGTAATTTCACTAAGTATTGATAGGTGGTAAAAATGTTTAAAATTCAAATGCTAAAACCTATAATTTATTGCTTCAGTAGATTTATGGAGATATTAATTATAGGGATATAACTACTTAAGGAAGAATACGTATGTATTTTGAACATTCATTAATATTATGGAGATGACCTAAATATTTTATTGAAGTTTATACCCAAAGCAGTTTAAATAAGGCACAAAATAAAACAATGAATATTTCTATTCTGGTCTTTGGAAGCGACCATTTTTTGACTACACTTCCAGATCAGATCCATGATACAAATACTTTTAATTTAGAAGCGATCGCTAATCTTAATCAAGCGGTATCTCAAATTCAATTGAATCCGCCGGATATTTTACTTGTACAGGCTAGTTTAGATGGCAGTATGGAACTATGCTGCTGGCTAAAAGAGCAAACCAAGCTATCTTGGTTACACTGCATTTTGTTGGAGGAGCGTCCCGAACTGATTTCTCTCAAAGCCCAAAATGACTGGGAATGGGAAGTCGAGATGAATGCTGCTGCACTCCAACAAGGAGCAGATGCTTATATATGGCAAATGCCAGCAAAAACAATCAGCCATACCAATGCTAATCATCGCTTATTATTGGCTCAATTAACCGTAGGTATACGTAAAGCACAAAAATATCGGGATTTGGTTCGTACCAATGATTTATTATCAGCAATCGCTCTAGCAGATTCCTTGACAGAACTCAATAATCGTCGAGCTTTAGAATGGGATTTACCCAGACAAATTAACAAGGCTCGTAGTAACAACACTCCATTGAGTCTGATTATTTTGGACGTAGATTACTTTAAGAGTGTTAACGATACCTACGGACATTTGGTAGGCGATCGCCTGTTACAATTGATGTGTACCCGGATTCGACACAATTTGCGTTTTCAGGACACCCCTTTCCGCTATGGTGGTGAAGAATTTGTGATTCTTTTGAGTAATACTAGTTGTCAAGAAGCACTAGTAGTAGCCCATCGTCTCAATCGCATAGTCTATGAGCAACCATTTGCAATTAATCATACACTAGCAATCAACGTTACCATTAGCCTAGGTATGTCTTGTTTGCAGGCTGAAGATGATGCTAAAGGTGTGAGCCTATTAGGTCGTGCCGATAAATACTTGTTACAAGCAAAATCCACTGGACGCAACCGTGTAATCAGTTGCGATCGTCACTTATCACCTACTCCCCATCTCAAGGTAATGTCTTCCTAAGACAATAAATGGTTGTTATTGGTTATGAACTACCCACACTGGTCTTGCTTGCGGTACAGTGTGGGCTTTTAGAATGTGATTAACTTCATATAGCCGTAGCCAGGTAATATCAAGTTAGCTTAATTACTTATAATTTCTGCTTGATTCACCCCAATCCTCTCTTATATCATGTCCGCTAAATTAGTTACGATATGTCATTGCGTTAGCGTAGCTCCTCACCAAAGAGGCGTGGAACGAAGTGAAACGAAGCATATGTTAGCGCGTAGTGCTATAAGTCTCAATTGCTTCTATACAAGCTGACACAGACAAACCCAGACTCATTGCCCTTACCAGGGCTTGATATGCTGACCAATTTTCTTGGATCAGGTTTTTTGCTTGCAGTGCATAAAACCTTTTTTTCTGTGTATATGCTAGCTCTGAAAATCCTAAACCTTGCAAAATAGCTGCTAATTTTTGTCTATCATCTAACCCACCTACAGCATCATTAAAAACAAGTTCTTCTGCCACAATACCCGCCATCCAAATAGTGCAGTATCGATCTAAAATATGGGTATTTAAATTAGCCTGTTTTAATTGAGAAGTAAATTGGTGCTCCTCAATGGTTACTCCCCCCTGTCCAGATTGATTTTGCTTCAGTGTATCCCAAACAGTAAGCGTATAATCTAAAACCTGGAATTCAAGTAAGTGAGCTACAAGAAAGTGACCAGCTTCATGGTGAATAATCCTTTGTCTATGTTGAGGAGAAAAATTAGCTATCCAATCTTGTATCAATCTCATACCTTTATTTTGCCAGTTCAAGGTGTCAACAGTGGCAACGGCTAAAACAGCAAAAGTGGTAAGTGCAGGTATTGTGGGAGATAAGTGAATTAATGGTCCCAATAAAATAGAAAAGGTGATTAAAAAGACAGATATTGCAATTAAATTGAGGCTATTTTGACTCATCAGAAGACCGTTTATGTATTAATATGACTTAAGAGTAAGAGCCGCTTTAGGGCGAATGCTATATTTATAAATAATATAAGAGATGTATCGCAGATTTCCCAGGGGCAGGTTACGATGCTTGAGTCGGGGTAAATTCATTGGAATCGAGCGAGACAAGAACTCCCCTGCCTTTAGGCGTGGGGAGTGTCAAATTGATTGAAAAGCAAAATCATATTGCAAAACCATGTCGCACAATATATTCATATATGGCGCAATCACAGTTTACTTGTTGATGATGGTATGTTTTTTTCGGAAATGGCTATTTTTTTTGAAGTCAGATGAACAAAGCAATTTAGAACAGCCAATATTCAATGGGTTTTTTTTAGTCTTGGCTAGTATTCTTTGGCCATTAATAGTCCCATTTGCTTATTTAGAACTGTTGAATTTTCATCAAAAACACCGGGAAGTAATTGATATGCTGATCAATGTGTCCCACTGCCCAACACCAGATGATTAAGGGACTTTAGAATCGCCCATTACCTTGGACAATGTGCTTGACAGTAGTTAAACTCTCCAAACTAATTAATCCTCGACGATTCCCCTTTTGGTTGGACATACCTAAAAATACAGAATCTCCACGGGAAGGGTTACGGGAAAAACGCGGTGAAGCATTGATATATGTGGAAGCACTATTAACACCTAGGGCAAATTGACGGCTTTCTTGGTAAGAATCAGTCACAATGCTATCAGCATGGCCGCTGCTGTATTGATTAATCCAAGCGATCGCATCTTCCAAATTATCCACTAATTTCAAAGCCACCGTATTATTTAAATAGGCACATCCCCACTCATTATTTTTGACCAATTGCAGCTGGGGGAAAGTCTCAACTAGTTCCGCATCTCCTCGCAAATAGAATCCTTTTTCTTGTAAAGAATTACACAACATTGCCAGGGAAGACGGCAAGGTTTGGCGGTGAACTAGTACCTTTTCGATGGCATTCACCGGATCGGGTTTGCTGGCATGGCTATCGACAATCATCCAGCTAACCATCTCCATACTGCCATTAGGTGACCAGTAAAGGTAGCAGTTACCCATAGCTGATTTAAGAACGGGGCAGGTAGATTGCCTGACTACCTGTTGAATTAAACTAGAACGTCCATAGGGAATAATTAAATTTACATATCGATCTTGGGTAACTAAATCCCGTACAGAAGCACCATTTTCCGTTGTAATTAACTCCAAACTCCCTGGTGGTAAACCAGCCGATCCTACGGCCATTGATAGGGCATTACCAATGGCTGCATTGGAATGGCTGGCCTCCGTACTGCCTTTGAGAATAATACTGTTACCAGTTTTGATGCATAAACCTGCTGCAATTGCTGCCATTTCGGGGAATGCTTCATAAATCAAGGCAATTACACCCAAAGGCATTAATTGTGAATAGGTTTGGGAATCTTGCAACTGATAGTCAGCACTTCTTACCCGGCGCAAGGGATCTGATAGCTCCCCTAACCGTTGTAGAATTTCTACGGTTGTTTCTAAACGGTTGGGGGTCAGCTTCAGCCAATCTAAAATTAATTCTGGCACAGCCATTTCTCGACTAGCTTCTAGATCCAAAGTATTTGCTTCTAGAATCTCATCAAAAGAATTTTTTAGTGCTTGGGCCATAGCCAACACAGCTCTACTGCGATCGCTTCCTTTGGCAATGCCTAAATTTAAAGCAGCATGGTAAGCACGCTGGGCACTAGTAATTGTTTCCGGACTAATGTCAAAAGCATCCACTGTCATCGAGTTAACGCCTGTAAGTAAACCAGACCATAAGTGCTGGCAGAACAGCCAAAAGTACTGCTACCAATGCCCAAGCGATGATATTGGAGCCACTGGCTAATCGCAGAGCCAATGGTAGCCATATAATCACTAGCACGAAAATAATACCAAGCGCCACTGGCATGTAGCTTTCTCCTAACCGAGAATGAACTACCTGCCAATTAGAACCATTCCACCGCCAAGCTCGTTTATAAGGATAGGTTGTGGAAAGTTGCTCCAATGCATGGCCATGATCTTCAAGCACAAAAATCTGCTGACAGCGATCGCAGCCAAATGCCTCTGTCAGTATAATGGGAATTAGTTTACCCCGGCGACGACAAGGACAAGGGTATTCCGTATTTAAGTCTATTTTGTCAGATTTTTTAGATTGCACAAGCGTTCTGATAATTTCAGATAATTTGTTCACAGCTGCAAAAGCAGAATCCCTAGCCAAGTGGTTTTGTTGGCATAAAATAGTTTCATAATGCTTTTTGATAACACTTAGTTGCCTAGGGTGATTGTTCCCCTAAAATATATTTTGACTCAATTTAGTCACAAAAGCGTGAACTACTCACACTGACCTGACGGTACAGTGTAGGCTTCTGTACTCATAGGCTAATGCCTTAGATGAGACTTTCGCCCCATTTTTGGTCTTACTTCCCCTCCTACAGCAACAGACGGCTGAACCTTCCGCCTTTAGCATTCTAACCCCTTCTGCTCTAATATTGATTGCTGCATTTCCATCACGGTCATGGCGAGTGCCGCAGTGGGGACAAATCCATTGCCTCACATCTAGTGGCATTTCTCCCATTTATAGAAACAATGCCTCGGCAATTTAGCCATAGCTTCTGTTAATATACATCGCAAAACTTACTACTAATTGAAATGGCAGCTAACGTGCTTGCAAGCTATAAATTAGGTGAAGATAAACATATTTAAGAGGTAAAATCTGTATGGCAACTTACCAAGCCGACTTAGATTCTTCATCAACATCAGAAGAAGTAATTGACGAACTAATCCCAGATACTAGAACCATCAACCACATAGAAGTCATCGAAAACGTCATCGATACCGTGGCACAAAAAGATAGTGCGATGGTAAATCATCTGCCAGAAGGTGGATATTTATGGAAATTTAACTATGGCAGCGTGGAAGTGTTTGTTCAGTTGACGGGTACTACAGATGAAGATACCTTAACTGTTTGGTCTGCGGTACTACCTTTACCAGCTAAGGATGAACCCAAACTGACTCGACAACTTTTAGAAATGAACTGTACTAGTACCTTTGAAGCTCGTTTCGGTATTATAGAAGATAAGGTAGTTGTATTAGCAACCCGCACTTTGGCAGAAATATCTCCTGGAGAGGTTTCCCGTTCGATTACCATAGTCGCAACCATTGCTGACGATCACGATGAAGCTTTTCAAGCTGAATTTGGCATGAATTAAGAACTTTTAGTTATGGTTTTGAGTTATGAGTCACGAATTAAATATACAATTCCAAACTCACAACTCCAAACCAGTTTGGCGACTAATTCCCCTACTTGATGCCCCTGGAAAGGTGCAAATGGCAATCGATCGCTGGTTACTAGAGCAACATGAATGTGGCAAACACCCACCTACTTTAAGATTTTATACTTGGTCGCCAATAGCTATTTCCTTGGGCTACCACCAACATAAGTACCCCCAAGAGTGGCAGCAACTAACCTGGAAAGGGCAGAAATTAGATTTAGTCCGTCGTCCTACAGGGGGGAGGGCTGTACTGCACCAAGGGGATTTAACCTATGCTGCGATCGCATCTGGACTACCTCATAGCCGAGTCCAGGCTTATGTAAAAATTTGTGAATTTTTGGTTAAAGGTTGGCGATCGCTAGGTATTGATTTGCACTATGGTCAAGCCCGGAGGGGTTATATTCACAATCCTAACTGTTTTGGTACTGCTACTGGTGCGGATTTAGTCACTACTGATGGTTATAAGTTTATTGGTAGTGCCCAGTTAAGAAGGGGCGACTTTATTTTGCAACATGGCTCTATGCGTTTGCACCCAGATGCTCATCTTTTTGCTCGGGTATTTGGTACAGAATCTGATAATAATATTCAACTCCCCGAACACCTAAGTATAGATAATATTATTACCGCTTTAGTTACAGCAGCTCAAGATTGTTTTTCTATAAACCTCCAGTTGCAACCCTTTTCTGAGGAAGAGTGGAAGGAGATTGCACAGAAGAGTTAAGAGTTAAGAGTTAAGAGTTAGGAGTTGACAGTTGACAGGCAGGAGTTAAGAGTTCAGAGTTAATTGTTGGGTTATCAACTATCCGTGTCATCAGTATCATCCATTTAATCCGTGTTAATGGTTTTGGTGCGCTACGCTACGCGATAACACACCCTACGTGTTTTCCCAAAAGTAAAAAAGCTATTTTTTATGTGTGGTATAGTGGCATTGTTTTCAAATGATGAGGAAATTGCTGAATCATCTTTGAAACTAGGCATGAATTGCTTAAAACATCGAGGTCCAGATGGATTTGGATTTTGGATTTCTCCCAAACACCAAGTTGGTTTAGGACATACAAGACTTAGTATTATCGATATTGATCGTGGTCAACAGCCAATTGCCAACCTAGATAAAACTCTACATATAATTGTCAATGGAGAGTTTTATGACTTTGAAAGTATACAAGGTGATTTGCGACTTAAAGGGTATAAATTAACAACTAATTCTGATAGTGAAATAGCCCTTCATTTATACGATGAGTTTGGAATACAATGCTTACATCATCTCAGAGGTGAATTTGCTTTTGTTCTTTGGGACGAACGTAATGAATTATTTTTTGCAGTGCGAGACCGTTTTGGTATAAAACCCCTTTACTATAGTAATTATCAAAATACTCTTTATATTGGCTCAGAAATTAAAGCTTTACTAGCTATGGGAATTCCAGCGTCCTGGGATTATGAAGCATTTTGGCAAAATGAATACAATATCTTAGCTCCAGACAGAACTCTATTCACTAATGTTTATCAAGTACCCCCGGGTCATTTTCTCCTAGCATCTCGCTCTGGAATAAAACTGCAACGCTATTGGGATTTTGATTATCCGCGAATTGATGATTATTCATCAAAAAATACTCCATCCGATTGGATTGAGCAGCTTCGCTATACATTAGATGAAGCTGTCAAACTTCGCTTGAGGGCTGATGTACCAGTTGCTTTTTATCTTAGTGGTGGACTTGATTCATCTACAATTTTAGGATTAGCAGCAAAAAATAGTGTTCAACCACTTCAAGCATTTACTGTCGCTTTTGACGATGAAGATTATAACGAAGAATCCTTTGCTCGTGAAACAGCAGCATATACTGGTGCCAATTTAGATGTTATTCCCATTACTCAATTAGACTTAGCGGAACACTTTGCCGATTCAATTTGGCACGGTGAAAGACTTGCTATCGATGGCAGTTTTATCGCTCATTATCTGTTAAATAAATCCGCTGCAAATGCAGGTTATAAAGTTGTACTTACAGGGGAAGGTGCAGACGAAATATTTGCAGGTTATGTTCATTTTCGCCAAGATATGTTGCGCTATAATCAACAAGAATATGACAAAGAAACAGTAAAAATTTTACTAGAATATTTAAAGCAGAATAATAAGGTTTCAGCGAGTTTCTTAATGGCGAATAATAACTCAAATCAACCTTTCAATACTGTTGAGCGTTTGTTAGGCTTTGTTCCATCTTGGATGCAAGCTTTTGCTAGGGGATATTTCACATCTATTCCTTTGTATTCACCATCTTTTGTTGCGTCATTTTCCCAAAAGGACATATATCGTATCTTTTTTAATCAAATAGATGTACAAGGACAACTTGCTAACAGAGAACCTGTTCACCAATCTCTTTATTTGTGGTCTAAAACCTTACTCTCTAATCACATTTTGCGAATTTTTGCAGATGGTGTTGAGATGGCACACTCAATTGAAGGGCGACTACCATTTTTAGACCACAAAGTTGTGGAATTAGTTCGTAATATGCCTGTTGTACTAAAAATTCGTGGCCTTACAGAAAAATATGTCTTGAAAGAAGCTGCAAAGCCATTTATCACGGAAACTGTATATAAGCGGCAAAAACATCCGTTTCTGACTCCTCCCTCAACTTTCAAGCTAAATGAAGCATTACAAGAACTCGTCCAAGATACCCTGCGAAGTTCGCTGATGTCTAACGTACCTTTCTATAACCATGCTGCGGTAATTCATTTGCTTGATCAATTACCAAAAATGGATGAAAGCGAGCGTTCTTCTTTGGATGTAGTCTTGATGAAGATGTTGAGTGTTTATTTTTTTCAAGAAAGATTTGGACTAGTTTAGCTCCATTCAGCTACTTTTTCAAATAATGTTTGCGACACATACATTCTTCGTCAGGGTACGGCACCAGTCAAATAATTTATATATCAAGCAGATTGTGGATGCCGTGCCCCTACCCATCTGTCCCATTCTTTTTTCAAATTGGTATAAAATCCAAAATCTAAAATCTAAAATCTAAAATCTAAAATCTAAAATTGTATGAGTGGCAAAGAACAACAACATCCCTTGTATAATCGCGATCGCCCTTTGGTAGATAATTTACTGGTAGCACAAGCGACGGATTTACACTTAGCAGAATTAGCTCGATTGCGAGTTCGTTACCAAGGTTTTCCCGGTGCTAAAGATATCCAGCAAGATTTGGACAAAGTTTTGCAACAATGGGGCTTAACAGAAGCAGAATTGTTTGAAAAAACCCGTTCTATCCATGATGCGGGAGGTATTTATAAAAGTCGTGGCAAAAAAGAAGAACAGGATTGGAATTAAAAAAATGCACCCTGAAGTAATTTTGCCTAAGCTGAAGCAAAAGCCCTTGATGGAATGGGAACTAATTGGGGAGTAGACAAGCAAGTTCCTTGCCTATACCACACACCTTCAACCTCAAAAGCCTCAAAGTGAGTCGTCAAGATTGCCCAAGCTTGTTCATTTAATCCAGCTGAGTAAGTCCAAGTAAATTGGTTATTATTACGAAGTTTTTGTTCGAGTTCTGCTAAATCTTCTGGTAGCCAAAATTGACTCATAATTCTTTGGGTAGCAACCTCAGGAGGAGTCTCTAACATATCAGCCATGGGCTGATTAATAATGATTTGTTTACGGCTATCTTGGCGCACAATACTAATTGGACGCTCGTTTTCCGCTGCATTCACCATCCGACACAGTAAGTCTACTGGGACATGCAATTGGCTACAAAACACAGAACCACCACAACGTAGGATAGTTTCCGCAGTTTCCGAAGGTGTAGGTGCGTCCGTTGATGCCATCCATCCATAAAATTCGATTGGTTGTTTACAACGCCGCCATCCTATCCTGACTTTGCCTTTAATTTTGGCAGCAGTCTCACTGAGGGCATCTCCGTAGCTTTGGGCTAAATCTGTAGCATCTCGTTTGGTTGGTGCAAGAATAGATACACCTTCATAGGAGATTTTATAATTCCAACCCGGTAAGTTTAATACCTTAAGAATACTCGCACTCACCTTCTCTTGATCCTCCAGAATCTTTATATACTTTTACACTAGTAGAATTGCTAGATACGGAAAGTTTAAAAGTTTCTTGCCAAATTTTTTTTCTTTCCTCCTCAGTAATGGATAAAGCCGATGTAATAATCGCAAAATCCCCTGGTGTCGGTAGTACTTCCCCTTTAGATAAGGCTGATAGGTTTTTTACCCCACAACGCTTAAGTTTTGTCATATTCGATCGCACTAAACTCGCAATGGTTTTCGGAGGTGTGGGTTCTGGCTTATAGGAGTTAGAGCCTGTAGTTTTGGCTACCCACTCATACAGCATTTCTTCCAATACCTCACTTTGAGAAAACCCTTGCTTCGCGCAAATACTTTTGAATTCCCTCGCCAGCTCTACCGGAACGTAGCCGCTGACTTGCTTGTAATCATCTGAACGCCTTCTGTCAGTCATATGCCGGACTGTATTAATATCATACTTACTTCTATTTTCTATCATGACATCTAAAAAACAAGACATTTTATTATTTATTTTTTAAATGACGTGTTGACATGAAAAAATGACAAGAGTTAATATATAGTTATTAATAGGCGTAGACAGGTAAATGAGCAAAAAAAGGTAGCGCACCCTAGTAGCTAGCTTCCGGCTATGATGCTAGCTTAATAACTTCAATTAGGAATCCGAGGGTTTTATCCCCTCTGGTATTTAGTATATATGATTGCATCCACTTACGCAATCCTTGTCAACATAAGTACTTAATTTTAATGAGAAACAGGCCGCACTACGGAGAATTATTGAATTAATATTCAGATAATAAATTTTATATTGCTTTGCTAAATCCATAACAGGTAAAGTTTATTGCTTTCCTGGGGCTTGACTCACTTGAAGGTATCGATCCAATAAAAATATGACTCCATTAACCTTTGAACAATTTATTCATCCCTTATCTGAGTTCCCTCAGGTTGAAAATATTGCTGGGACGGATGAGCCTGTATTAGATCTTTACACTATGGCAGGGGTAATACTGTATACAGCTTGCGCCCATGGTAATCGCAAAGCGAAGGAAAAGGCCTTGGAAATATCAGGGATGAATGCGGGATTGGTAGATGTGAATTTGTTATTTAGGCGATGTCAAAAAGGCGACCGCGGGGCAATTTTAGAAATGATTAGTTTAATTGTTTCAGGCATGGAAAGTAGTTTTGAGGAAGTGCAAACAGCGTAAATAACAATTTGTTTTATAGCATAGGAAGTTTTTGATGTTGACAGTTGATAGTTGACAGTCCTTGGGTGGAACAATACTGTCCTAACCAATATGTCCATTGCTATAAAAATTAACGAAATAACAAAGAGCAAATAATCAGCCTTACTTTGATTTAAGTAAGGCTGTTTTTTTCAACAGTAAACTTATTAAGTTGTTAGGTAAAACCTCACCCCCAGCCCCTCTCCTTATTAAGGAGAGGGGTGCCGTCAGGCGGGGTGAGGTTCGCCTCTTACATTTAATTACGCCTACCTACTTACTTATTACTTGTTACTCATTACTCATTACTCATTACTCATTACTTGTGCGTAGGGCCATAAAGTCTGAGAGAATACGTTGATGTACAGGTCCTAATGGTCTGACTTGATTAGCAACAGCTGAGTAACAATTACCACGACGGATATCATCGGCGGTAACTAAGCCCATATCCCAGCCTTCATTGAGTACGAGCTTGTCTAGTCCAACGGACAATGGAGCATGGAAAACATGACGTAACACACTTTCATCGCTATAAATGCCGAACTCCGAAAATGTAGGTGGTAGCTCATAGGTAATTTCTTCTAAAATTTCCCGTTTGACGGCTTCATGGGGAGTTTCTCCGGTTTCTATGTGCCCTCCAAATAGTGCCCAATAGCCAGGATAGAGAATACCGGGAATATTATCTCGCAGTTGCATTAAGAACTTATCATCTTGATGAAGAATTGCGATTGCTACTGGTACTAGTTGGTTATTCATAAAAGTTTATAATTACGAGATACGGTTTAATTATTACTCTTCCTCTAGATAAACGTCTCCATAATCTTTCCCACCCAAAGGAATACTTTTGTAGCGAACTTTACCTTTGAACACTACAGATTTTCCTTTTTTAATGCCAGTTTGATTCGTCACCACCCAGATTTTTCCAGTGCCGTCATTGATTTGATATGCTTGTCTCTTGACAAGGGGAATAGCCCTTTCGACTTTTCCTTGGATATAAACGGTATTTGGTTCTTGTTTAGGTTGTGCCTGCAATTGTTTAATGGGAGTCACATTGGCACCAATAGGTTTAAAACCTTGTGGGGTAAAGTCTCCACAACTAACAGTTCCAATCAAGAAAAAACAGATAAACATCCAGCGTAAACTGGCAGAATCAATGTAAAAAATATTCACTTTTTGTACGAGAGGTACTAGTAGAGACGATTTTTGCATAAATGTGTGGTCACACTTTACCGTAGATTTTGTAAATTTCACTGTAGACTTGTCAAATCTAAAGAAAGTGACGAAATTCATCTGAATTTTGATTGTCAACGGATTCTTTCTTAATCCTTTTTTGTCACATGTAGGTTGGGTAGAACGAAGTGAAACCCAACAACAAAATTTTTGGTAGTTGGGTTGAGGGACGAAACCCAACCTACATCTAAATTCATAAAAGTCCTGAAAAATAAGGATTTTAGATTTTTATTTAGTGAGAGTGATTAAAGAGGTTTAATTGTGGGGAATCCTGGTTACTGTCGATGATAGGCTGTTGGGTATTATGAATTGGTAGCTCAATAATAAATTCTGTTCCTTTTCCTGGTGCAGAAATGCAGGTCAATTTTCCTTTGTGTTTTTCTTGCACAATTTGACGGGAAATAGATAAACCTAAACCAGTTCCTTTGTTTATGCCTTTGGTAGTAAACAGGTATTCAAAGACTTTTTCTTGCAGTTGTTCTGACATTCCAATTCCATTATCTTTAATGCGAATCGCAATCCTACTATTGTCAGATAAAACTTCTGTGCTAATGTTAATTTGATGGGGATTAGCTTTTAATTCCTTCCAAGAGCGACCCTGTATTGATTCATCTAAAGCATCAATGGCATTGGCAATAATATTCATAAATACCTGGTTAAGTTGTTCTGGATAACAATCTACCTCAGGTAAATGTTCGTATTCTTTGATAATCTCAATGGCAGGACGAAAATTATTGGCTTTGAGGCGATGCTTGAGGATCAACAAAGTGCTATCTATCCCTTCATGCATATTAGCTTTTACCAAATTAGTTGTATCTGCACGAGAAAAAGTTCTGAGAGAAGTACTAATACTTTCTATACAATCAGTTCCTACTTTCATTGAGTTAATTATATTTGGTAAATCTTCCATTAGGAACTGCAAATCAATTTCCTCAGCATTATCTTCTATTTTTGGTACAGACTGGGGATATTGCTGTTGGTAGAGTTTCAGGTGGTTGATTAGGTCTTGAATATATTCTGAGGCGTGAGTCAAATTGCCAACAATGAAACTGATAGGATTGTTGATTTCGTGAGCAACACCAGCCACTAACTGACCTAGGGTTGCCATTTTTTCACTTTGTACTAATTGTAATTGTGTTTGCTGTAGTTGATTGTATTTTAATTTTAGTTCTTGATTAATTTTTTGCAACCTATTATTCATTAACTGAAGTTGGGCATTTTGTGCTTCCAGTTGTTTTGCTTGCAGATAGTTTTCCTGTTTTAGCATTTTTTGTAAGTTACTTAATTGTAAGTGGGTATTAACACGAGCTAAAACTTCTTCTGCCTGAAAAGGTTGAGTAATATAGTCTATTCCACCAACACTAAAAGCTTTAACTTTATCTAGACCTTCATTTAAAGCACTAATAAAAATTATGGGAATATCGCAGCTTATTTCATCGATTTTTAGTTGTTCGCATACTTGATAGCCATCCATATTTGGCATTTGAATATCAAGCAAAATTAAATCTGGTTGAGAATGCTTAATACCAGCTAAAGCTAATTTACCGCTAGGGAAAGGTCGGACTTTGTAGCCAGATTCTTTGAGAAGATTGGCAAGTAAGTGTAAGTTAGCAGGAGTATCATCAATAATGACAATTTCACCTTGGCAATTAGTTGAAAAATCTTTAGTCATTAATTTTTTCCCTTTTAAACCTGATGTGCAGGAATTAAATTCAAAACCTTCTCATATTCAAAGTTATGCAAACAATTCTTAATTGCCTCGGCTAATGGTGGATTTTTTTGGTGAATTTCCTCTGTTACAGCATCAATTAAATCCAGATTAGAAGTTACAATTGCCTCTTCAAGTTGAGTAATTAAATCTGTTGGTAGTGCTTCAATTGCCTTTGCTGTGAGCACATCACCAATATTTACCCCTTCTGTATTTGTGGGTTTTAAATCCTCATAGACATAACGCACTCCCAAATGTTTGTGCATCGCATCAAAAATCTCTGCTTCTCGGAAAGGCTTACGCAGAAAATCATCACAACCTGCTGAAAGTACTACTGCTCTTTCTTCTTCAAGTACACTGGCTGTTAAGGCAAGAATTACCGTGGCTTGTCCTTTAGTTGTCCCTTTAATCTTTTGCGTAGCGGTGTACCCATCCATCACAGGCATTCGCATATCCATCCAAATCAAGTGTGGCTCCCACTCAGAGCAAATTTCCACCGCTTCTTGACCATTTTTGGCTGACTGGAGTTGAAAACCAAGAGGATTAAGGAGTTTGATTAGTAGTTGGCGGTTGAGGGGTTTATCATCCGCAATCAGGATACGGTAAGGGGGTTGATTAGGTTCAAGGGCTATGACGGTTTGCTTTGGCTGACTTGTGATAATTTCACTCCCATCAACTTGAATAACTTGAATCTCAAATTTGAAGGTAGTCCCCACTCCCACTTGAGAACTAACTTTCATTTCACCCCCCATCAGTTGCACAAATTTACGGCTAATGGATAAACCTAAGCCTGTACCTTCCTGGGCTTGTTTTCCAGTTTCCGTTTGCGTGAAGGCTTCAAATAAGGTATCTAATTCCTCTGCTACAATCCCTGCACCTGTATCTTCTATTTCAAAAACAAGGGTGCGATTTTTATTTTCCCTATCTCCCCCTGCGACTCTCACAGAAACACTGCCTGCTTGAGTAAACTTGAGGGCATTATTAATTAGGTTAATGAGTATTTGGCGCAGTTTCACTTCATCGCTGTGGACATAACGAGGCACTTCGGGAGTGTATTCCAACAGCAGCTGTAAGCCTTGTTCTGCGGCTTGAAGTTGGAACATATCATGAATATGCTCCAGTAAGCGATGGAGGTCAAAGTTTTTACCGTTCATGGTAGTTTTCCCAGCTTCAATTTTGGATAAATCCAAGACATTGTTAATCAGAGTTAGTAAGTGTTCGCCACTGCGGGAAATAATCCCTACACTTTCTTGGTGTTCTATAGGCAGAGTTTGGGAGCGAGTCATGAGTTGGGAGAAACCAAGGATGGCATTAAGGGGAGAGCGTAACTCGTGACTCATGTTAGCAATAAAGCTGCTTTTGGCCTTGTTAGCAACCTCAGCTTTTTCTGTAGCTTGATGGAGTTCATCTACTTTTTGCTCTAAGGAGGAGTAAGATTGAGCCAATGTAGCTGCCATATGATTGAAATCACTCGCTAGTTGCTCAATTTCATCCCCGGTGTGAATATGTAAACGATAGTCTAAGTTCCCTGTAGCAATAGTTGCTGTCCCCATCTGTAACTTTTGGATGGAGCAAATTACTGGCAAGAGAATTAAGTAAAATTGAGCGATTGCCACCAAGAAGATACCAGCCATAATGATGTACTGAATCAAATAAACTGTTTGCTTGAATTGGTTAGTTGCTTGTAGCCCTAAAGCATCTTTTTTCTGGGCATTATGAATTAGTACATTCAAGTAGAATTCGATATCTTTCCCGTAGGAATTGATGGCTCGAATACTTTGCTGGAGATGGGGTAAAGTTGAAGGCGTATCCCTTAGTCCCATTGCAAGATGGACGAGTTTTTGATGACGACGATGAATGGAAGAAATATTTTTATTTTCCGGTATCAAGCTTTCTAACTCTTTCAGGTTAGCGAGAAACTGAGTGTTAGCTTTTTGGTATCTCGCCATGTCAGACTGATTGCGATTGAGCATGAGAAAGTCCTTGAGGGTGACAATTTGATCTCGCAAAGAAACTTGTAACTGCATAGCAATCTCAAGGGCTTGCCTAGTTTGGTTACGACTTTCTTCTACTGAGTTTTCCGCACGTCTCAATAAAAAATTACTCCCACCAATTAAGAAAATACTTAAGCCGACGGTGAGAACAGAAGAACTAATAAATTTAGTTGCAATCTTCATTTTCTTTAGTTAGCTTCTTGTTCGAGAAATTTTTGTAATTTCCTAATGGGTTCGTAATCTTCATCTTGAACTAAAGTATAGCCATCTGACTTAGCACCACTGACAGCAATTAAGTCTTTGGGAGCATCAATGAAGGCTTTTTGTAAATCAGTTTTTAACTGGGAAGGTAGCTGACTGGAGATGACTATGGGAGCATTGGGAATGGGGTCAGATTCCCAAATCAACTTGTATTTTGTGGTAGGAAGTTTTCCTGCTTTTACGGCATTAAGATAGGTTGGTTGATTAATGGTAATTGCCTGTACTTTTCCCGTTTTCAAAGCATTGACATTTTTGTTGTGGCTACCAGCAAATTGGAGAGTTGTAAAATCCTGTTTGGGATTGATACCTACGGTTTTCAAGTAAACTGATGGCACCAGATAACCAGAGGTAGACGAGGGATTGACAAAACTAAAACTATTCCCCTTTAAATCCTTGATTGTATTAATTCCACTTCCGGCATTCACAACAATCACACTCTTATACCAAGGTTGATCTGTTCCTTTTTCAATGGGAGCAAGAATAGGTTCAATTTGGGGATTGCGTTTTCGCGCCTTAACATAAGTAAATCCTGATAAAAAAGCTATTTCGACTTTCCCTTTCACCAGCAAATCAATGGATTGCTCGTAGTCCTCAGTAGTCTGAAAATTAACAGGTATTCCTAGGGTTTTTTGCAAATAATCAGCTAGTTTTTGCCGCTGTTGGCTTTGTTCTGGGGAATCTTGGGAAGGAATCATGGCAACATTCAATTTTTCCCATTTTTGCCCTCTATTAGTTGTTTTTTTGACTTGAGAACCAGTAGTCTGAGGATTCTGAGGCTGGGACTGACAACCCATATTCACCAGCATAATTATGGCAACTAGAGTAAAATAAGTAGCCACTTTAGTTGAGAAAAGCAGCTTTTGTAAGAGCCACAGTAAATCGAGTTGCTCAAACTTGTACCGTTTTAAATTGTCGATTGCACAAAGAAAATTAACTGCCATGAAACTACTTTTGATGTAGAAGACTATAGTTACAGAATTCCCCAAAAAATTAGGGTACTAACTCGATACTCAGTAATCTAAAATCAAACTAGGGCAACCATCTGAGAAAATAAATAATGTGGCATTGTTGTCAAAACACTACGACTTACCGAAAACAATGCCAGGGAGTAGCGTAATTCTGGAAACTCGAATGGAAAAACAAACTGCCAAATTGCTTGATGGTAAAGCTTTAGCTACCAAAATTCATCAAGAACTATCACAAACAATTACAGAATTACAACCCAAAATAGGCAGACCCCCGGGTTTGGCTGTACTAATGGTAGGAGATAATCCTGCTTCTGCGGCTTACGTACGTGGTAAAGAAAAAGCTTGTGTCAAAGTTGGCATTGCTTCCTTTGGCAAACATTTTCCCACACAAACTAGTCAAGAAGAAATTGTCGCAGCCATAGAACAGCTGAACCAAGATGAAAGAGTAGATGGCATCCTAGTACAACTACCTTTACCAAAACACTTAGATTCTGTAGCTATTTTGCATCACATTACCCCAGAAAAAGATGTTGACGGATTACACCCAGTCAATTTGGGTAAATTAATCCGCCAAGAGCCAGGTTTACGCAGCTGTACCCCTGCAGGAGTGATGCGACTTTTACAGGAATATGACATCCCCCTACAAGGAAAACAAGCTGTGGTGGTGGGAAGAAGTATTCTGGTGGGTAAACCACTGGCACTAATGCTATTAGCAGCTGATGCCACAGTTACAATAGCCCATTCCCGTTCCCAGAATTTGCCTGCGATCGCTAAAAATGCTGATATCCTAATTTCAGCAGTGGGTAATCCAGAATTTATTACCGCTGAAATGGTGAAACCGGGCGCAGTTGTGGTAGATGTGGGAATAAATCGTATTACTGATGTTAATGGTAAAAGCCGTTTAGTTGGTGATATTGATTTTGCATCAGTACGAAGAGTCGCGGATTTTCTCACCCCCGTTCCTGGCGGTGTTGGCCCGATGACTGTTGCAATGTTGTTACAAAATACTGTGACTAGTTGCGTTCAAAGGTTCACTAGTTAATAGTTGTGAATCAGGAATAGGAAACTTTTAACTCTTAACTCCTAACTCTTAATTCTTAACTTTAACAGCACCAAACACCCTTAAAATTGTGATACTGGTCACAAAAATCAAGACATTTAAGGATTTGAGGATGATAGCAGCGGACAATCTTCCAGAAACTACCAGGGATGGCGACTTTGACTTATTAGTTTATTTGCAGGCAAGACAAAAGCTGTGTGAAGCGGCTTTGTCACAATCAGTTCCCCAGCAGTATCCAGAGACAATTTATGAATCCATGCGCTACTCCTTGTTAGCCGGAGGTAAGCGTCTGCGTCCCATTCTTTGCCTCGCAAGTTGTGAAATGATGGGTGGCACTATGGAAATGGCAATGCCAACGGCTTGTGCCTTAGAAATGATCCACACCATGTCTTTAATTCACGATGATTTACCGGCAATGGATAATGATGATTATCGCCGTGGTAAGTTGACAAATCACAAGGTTTATGGTGAAGACATTGCCATTTTAGCTGGCGATGGTTTATTGGCTTACGCTTTTGAATACATTGCTGCCCAAACGGAAAATGTACCTGCACCACAGGTGCTGCAAGTCATAGCCCAATTAGGAAAAGCCGTGGGAGCAGCTGGTTTAGTTGGTGGACAAGTGGTGGATTTAGAATCGGAAGGGAAATCTGATATTTCCTTAGAAACCTTAGATTTTATTCACAAGCATAAAACGGGGGCGTTGTTAGAGGCTTGTGTGGTTTGCGGGGGAATTTTAGCTGGAGCCACACCGGAAAATTTGCAGAGATTATCTGCCTATGCTCAAAACATTGGACTGGCCTTTCAAATTATTGATGATATCCTGGACATCACAGCTACCCAGGAACAATTAGGGAAAACCGTGGGCAAAGACCAACAGGCTCAAAAAGTAACCTATCCTAGTTTATGGGGTATTGAAGAATCCCAAAAGCAAGCACAGCAGTTAATTGAAACAGCTTGTGCCCAACTAGAACCCTTTGGAGCCAAAGCCCAACCCCTATTAGCACTTGCCCATTTTATCGTGAATCGCGATCGCTAATTTCCAGCCTTCTATCCAAGGAAAATCAAACCTATTCCCACCATCTACTGGGGATTTTTCGATTTATAACTTTGCTTGTACAAACACCACTGAAGATTGTTTACTAATCTCATCCAAAAAACCATGCAGGACATTGGCAACATATTAGACAACCGGGTGCTGCTGGTTGCCCTTATAGCTTGTGTAATTGCTCAATTATTAAAGCTGATTATCGAAGTCATTCAGAATAAAAAATTAGATATGCGAGTCTTGGTGACTACAGGGGGTATGCCTAGTGCCCATTCTGCCCTAGTCACTTCCTTAGCTGTTGGTGTGGGACAAACTATTGGCTGGTCATCTTCTGAGTTTGCCCTAGCGACTGTGTTTGCTATTATTGTCATGTATGATGCCGCAGGGGTACGTCAAGCTGCGGGAAAACAAGCTCGCATTCTCAACCAAATGATAGATGAATTATTTTACGAGCATCCAAAATTCAATGAGGATCGTCTCAAAGAATTATTAGGACATACACCATTCCAAGTAATTGCGGGTTCAGCTTTGGGTATCACTATCACATGGCTGGCTAAATACGCTTATTAAGAGTTAGGAGTTAAGAGTTGACAGTTGACAGTTGACCGTTGACAGTTGACAGTTAAGAGTTAATTGTTGCCTTATCAAGCATCCGTGTCATCAGTGTCATCTATTTAATCAGTGTTCACAAGTTAAGAGTTGACAGTTGACAGTTAATTAATTGTTGCTTTATCAACTATCCGTGTCATCAGTGTCATCTATTTAATCAGTGTTAAGAGTGAGGAGTTGTGAGTTTAAGTCGGGGGCGTTCAGGTTTTCTGGTGCTTAATTACCAAACATTGGCAAATACTACAAACTGACAATTGAGCGTAGTAATACAACTTTGCGACTATCTACTATTAAAGCAAAAAAGCCGCGATCGCTCAATTTTTGTAATGTCTGATATGCGTCCTTTTGATTGGTGGTATAAGCTGCTAGCAAATAAGGACGTTGCCCATAGGAAGCAAAACCAACATCGCCACCCACTGCTGATTGTACATCTTTGACCATTTCTGGGCGTTTTAAATAGTCAACTAAAACAGCAAAACCATTTCCTAGTTGTCGTGGTTTGTATGCAGTATTTTCTGCCTGTGCTCTGGTATTATTAGGTCTAGTATTACCAGTAGGTTGGGTAGAAATAATAGCGGATAAACCGGCTGAATCTTTCACATATCTTGCCCAGCGATTAGCATCCTCTATTTTGCGAAAACCGCCTATGCGCGTCACAGTGTCCTTGAGATAGGTACAGACAACGCTCTGAGTTTTTGCAGGTAAAACGCGACGCAATTGCTCCTGGTTGTTTTTGTTAGGACTAATTACTAGTAACAGGTATTCCCCAGGATTTGGTGCTTGACAAACAGGAATAGGTTTTTTATTGGTTTGAGCAGTAACGGGATTGACGCTACTAATTACGCCCAACATGGATAGCAAAAAACCATTAACTAGAATCTTTGGTAATTGATGAAATTGTTTCAAAGATAAGTACATAGATGTTGTTGTCTGAAAAATTTTATTCACAAAAATTTTTGCTAGTAACTTAGAAGGCTCTGAATAAACCAGAGATATACTGTATTTTTATTTACAGTCCATTAACCTCGAACTCATAATATCAAACCACTCTTCATAGGCAATTATGAGTTTTAGACTAAGGGTTATTCTGGTCAAGAAACAGTAGCTAATGATGCTAATGGATCGGAAATATCTTCAGTGGGAGCCTGAAATTCTCCTGTGAGGACGTATTCTAATCGCAACTTTAACCAGGTAATAAATTGGGGATTGGTAGAAATAATTGCTGCTGCTGGCTGGGGACATTTTGCCTTGATTTGTGCCATGGATGATGATTCGAGAAAAGCAGGTTGCTTAACTAGCCAAAAATCAATTTCTTTTTCTTGCTCATGGTAGTTACGGATGCGCTCCTGTAATACCTCTTCTAAAGGTTCTTCTTCTAATAAAAAGTGTTGGCTTGCCAAAACGTAATAGTATGTTTGCATTTTTTGATGTTGCTCACTATATAAATAATTTAAACTTAAGGGTACAGTGAAAACTACTGTACCCCAAAAAAATTAACTCTTTTTGAATTTATTTAACCAACCGCTAAACGGACAACCACTGGTAAGGTTGGATTTGTCTTCCTGTTTACCTCCAGCAGTTAACTTTTCTAGGAACAAACTGTTGTCAAAGTAATGTTCCATAGAACTAATTTTCAAATCATCAGTAACATGGGCAACACTCATACCCACAATTTCTACTGTTTCTCCCGTGGGTGCAAAGCCTTTGTATTCCCCTCGAAAATGACCCCAGTGCCGCCACTTAAAGGTAACATGGGGTGGGCCAGAGTAAACCTCTATTAGTTCCCAGGGAAATCCTTGGGGGAATGTGGAGTGGAATATTTGGTGGGATGATTCAAAGGTTTCTTCAGAAGACTTGTAATGTTCTGAATCTGCCATGAAAACGTTGTAGGTGCCTTTTGCTCCTAATTCCTCAGCTGTAAAATCCCTTCCACCATTAGTGCTGACGCGGAATTTATCCTTAACTACGGATAACCATTGTTGAGGATTAGTTTTAAAAGATACCTCCATTTCAAAGGTTCTCACCAAATTTTGCACAATTCCTTCTAGGGAACCTTCAAGGTGATTGTATAAGCTTTCTTGGGCGAGATTCTGTTTAGAGCGGCTGTAGTCTGGAGATTTGCCATTGCGCCACTCTACATTAGTCTCAGTGCTGTGTGCAATCACCTTATCCCTATCTTGTACCCAAAGTGGTAGTTCGTTTGATTGTGTTGCGCTCATAGAATTGTGTACTTTTGATGGGATACAGGACAAATTTTGCTGATTCCGCAGTGAAAACCCCTCTTTTTAGTTGATGGTTGACAGTTGACAGTTGACGGTTGATGGTTAAACCTCCCACACTCCCCCTGCCTCTTCGGTGACGGTTGACGGTTGACAGCTGAGAGATTATAATTCTCCTCTCATGGCTTGCTTCATTTCCCGTACAGCCCGTTCCATTCCTACTAGTGCTGCTCTACTGACAATGGTATGACCAATATTTAGTTCTTCCATACCCGGGAGAGAAGCTACAGGATGAATATTCCAGTAAGTGAGTCCATGTCCAGCATTAACCCGTAATCCTGCTTTAATTGCTTGTTCGCATCCCGCAGCTAGGAAGGCTAATTCTTGTTTGCGAGTAGTTTCATCCTTAGCCTCAGCATATTGTCCAGTGTGCAGTTCAATAAACTTTGCTTTTACCGTTTGAGAAGCTTCAATTTGTGCTGGTTCGGCATCGATAAATAAGCTAACTGGGATTCCAGCACCCTGCAATTTATCCACAACTTCACCTATTCTAGCAATTTGACCAGCAATATCTAGTCCCCCTTCCGTGGTTACTTCTTCCCGCTTTTCTGGCACTAGAGTCACATAATCTGGTTTAATATCAAGAGCGATGGCTACCATCTCATCAGTGGCCGCCATTTCCAAATTTAAGTGAGTTCTGACTGTTTGACGCAATAGACGCACATCCCTGTCTTGAATATGTCGCCTATCTTCCCGTAAGTGGGCAGTAATCCCATCTGCACCCCCTAGTTCTGCTAGTACCGCAGCTGCAATGGGTTCCGGTTCCACCGTCCTGCGTGCTTGGCGAATAGTGGCAATGTGGTCGATATTTACGCCGAGTGTAGGAGCCACCCTGGTTTCTCCCTATACTGAATGTTTAGAACTTGATTTTACCGGAAATATCCAATTTTAGATTTTAGATTTTAGATTTTAGATTTTGGATTGTAACTGACATCTTTTTACCGTTACTCCTTCCTTCTTTCACTCTTCACTCTTAACTTGTGAACACTGATTAAATGGATGACACTGATGACACGGATAGTTGATAACCTAACAATTAACTCTTAACTCCTATGTGTCAACTGTCAACTGTCAACTCTTAACTCTTAACTCTTAACTCTTAACTCTTAACTCTTAACTCTTAACTCTTAACTCTTAACTCTTCACCCTTCACCCATTGGCGAAAAGCTCTCATGGTGGCATTTCTTCCTGCTGTTCTACTTTGTTCTAAATATTGGGGAATGATATCCACTAGAGGCAAATTGGGGAAATTAAAACTCTCCGTGGATTCTACATAAACACCGTCTTGCAAGATATTTATTTGTAACTTTCCTTTATCAAATTGCCACAGTTCAGGAATTTGCAAAGCTTGGTAAATGCTGGGATGGGTGCGGGAAGTGATATCTATCTCTAATGCTAAATCTGGAGGGGGATCAATGGTTAAATCTAGTCGTTTCTTGCCACGAATTTTGTGTTCGTTTTGAATATAAAAACACTGATCTGGTTCTATACCTTGAGCCATTGCTTGGTTTTTGAAGGTTGTAGAACCCAAGCTCCTGAATTCAATATCAAGTTCTTCTAGTAATGCTTTCACCAAATCGCCAATAATTTCCTTATCACCTTCATGCTCTGGTAGTGGTGTCATAATCTCCAACATCCCCCGATTATAGGCAATTCTAGCTGCGCGATGTTCTCCCAACTCTTGTAGAATTGTTTCTAATTCTTGCCAAGTTACATTTTGCAACAGTACTCTTTGCCCTGGTGGAACATGGATGCGTTTGAGTTCCAACAACATTTATCTACTCCTTGAACTAGGTTTGAGGGAGGGGAAGAGGAAAGGAGGGAAGGTGACTATAGCAATCCTAAATCATTTGTGAAAAGTTAGATCCCCGAC
>JASJCX010000268.1 GCA_030065255.1 Calothrix sp. MO_167.B42
AGATAAAGCCAAAATTATTCAGGAAATTAATATTAGTGCGGGAACTGCTGGAGAGCTTCGTTATCCTTCCTATAATACTCACGATGACTGGGAGTATCCCCAACGAGGTTTCTTTCAAGCTTATAGCAAACCAGCCATCAAATCTTTCCGGGCTAATGTTTTACGTAAGTATGGTAATTTGAACAAATTAAACAGTGCTTGGCAAACAAAGTTCATTAGTGTTAAACAAATTAACCCACCCAGCAATGTTGAAAAATTTGTCCAAGGGAAAGATTATGAAGATACCCAGTATGGTAGAGATTTTATCGACTGGTACAATCAATCCCTCATCGATCATGGCAAACGGTTATTAGTAACTGCTGATAAGGCTTTTGATGGTGCATTTGCGAACATTCCTTTCGGGATGAAAATACCGGGTATTCATTGGCAAATCACCAATCCCCAGACTCCTCGGATTGCAGAAATTACCACAGGACTAATCCGTACTAGCATTAAATATCAACAAGACAGTACTGCTAGGGGTTATGCTCCTCTGATTAGTGTTTGGAATCACCTGAAAAATCAAAAGCGTCCAGTTATCCTCCACTTTACTGCTCTGGAAATGTCCAATGGCATTGACAATCAAGTAAATGCCAATTCTCGGGCAAGAGATTTAGTGGCTTGGGTAGCCAAAGGTGCTGCAAATCAAGGAGTTCCCATTAAGGGAGAAAATGCCTTACAAGGAAACATTAAAAGCAAGTTAGCTTGGAAAAATATTGCAGATGCCTTCCAAAAATTGTCTTACAACGGCTTTAGTGCCCTGCGACTAGAAGAAATTGCAGACAATTCAGTGGCAAATCAGGGCTATAGGGACTTGATGCGGCAATATAAACCTAATTATGCAAGTTGTCAGTTGCCTTCCTTGAATATCCGAGGAACTAATAATAATTGGCAAATAGAACCAATGAATTGCTTGAATGGAGTTTGGCAAGGCAAAGTTAGCTTTGGTAATGGTAGCAATGAGCGTTTCAAGTTTGATGTATATGGAGACTGGCAGCAAAATTTTGGTGAAAATAATGATGATAATCTAGCTGATTCCAACGGTGCTGATATTCAGATTAAGAACGGTGCTGGTACTTACAAAATAATTTTCCGGGAAGAAAACAATTCTTACAAGGTGGTTAAGTTAAGCTGCGCTAACATCCTTGGTTGTGGGCAAAATTCCCCGTAGGTTCCTGACTTCTAAGCAGGGGGCAGGGGGCAGGGAGCAGGGGGAAAGAAAATTTTACTTAGGTAATTGGCAGTGCAAATTATTTTTCATTTGGACTGCCTAGTATGAGATAAAATTATTAAAAAATATTAAGGCTTTATCTCAGTCACTGACTCAGGTCGTGCATACACTGAGCTTGCAAGAAACAAATCTTGTTTCCTCCCAGCTATAAATAGACTGGGTTTCCAAACTACCAAGTATTTCTTATGAGTTGGTTCCTTTCTGCCTTGGGACTCTTCCTAACACTGCTAACCCTACTACTGGCATTATATTTAATTACTGCTCGCCGCTATCAATCATCAGACTCCGTAGCCAACTCCTATGACCAATGGACAGAAGATGGTATTCTGGAATTTTACTGGGGCGAACATATCCACTTGGGTCATTACGGTTCCCCACCGCAACGCAAGGATTTTCTGACTGCCAAATCTGATTTTGTCCACGAAATGGTTGTTTGGGGCGGCTTAGATAAACTACCTCCCAACACAACTGTCCTAGATGTTGGCTGTGGAATTGGAGGAAGCAGTCGTATTTTGGCCAAGGATTACGGTTTTGCTGTTACGGGTGTCACCATTAGTCCTCAACAAGTGCAACGGGCTCAAGAGTTAACCCCTGAAGGAGTTAACGCCCAGTTTCTGGTGGATGATGCAATGGCACTTTCTTTTCCCGATGCTAGCTTTGATGTGGTTTGGTCAATTGAAGCTGGTCCCCACATGCCAGATAAAGCCGTTTTTGCCAAAGAATTGCTCCGAGTCCTCAAGCCAGGTGGAATCTTGGTTGTAGCTGATTGGAATCAACGGGATGATCGCCAAATTCCCCTGAATTTTTGGGAAAAACCTGTAATGCAGCAACTATTAGATCAGTGGTCCCATCCGGCGTTTTCTAGTATTGAAGGCTTTTCTGAGCTTTTGTCAGCTACCGGATTTGTCGAGGGAGAGGTAATCACGGCAGACTGGTCACAACAAACACTTCCTTCATGGTTAGATTCTATCTGGCAAGGAGTGGCTAAACCATCGGGATTGGTGCGTTTTGGTCTATCTGGCTTAATTAAATCTTTGCGGGAAGTACCGACATTGCTGCTGATGAGGTTAGCATTTGGCACAGGACTTTGCAGATTTGGTATGTTTCGCGCAGTTAGAGCCAATTCAATCTCGCCCACGGAGGCAGTTTCTAGGGAAACTACCCAAGTTTGATATTTTTTATTTGCGATCGCTTTTTTTCCAACCAGAAAGCGATCGCTAAATCATATGGTTTGACCAGAAGAAACCCTGAACACTGATAAAATGGATGACACTGATGACACTAATATTTGATAACCCAACTGTCAACTATCAACTGTCAACTATCAACTGTCAACTATCAACTATCAACTATCAACTTTAAACACGTCTCACCATCACCGACTTCCCTGCTATCTTGGTTTCATAAGTTGGGAGTGGTTCTGTTGCTGGACCATTTTGGACTTTACCATCTGTGGTAAATTCAGAAGCATGACAAGGACATAAAAAGATATTTTCTTCTGCTTCCCAATCTACGGTACAACCAAGATGGGGACAAGTTGGATTAACAGCAATTAAGTTTGCACTGTTAGATTTACCAACAATTAAAAGTGGGCCCAAAGGGGACTTTTCTTTTAGTATTTGACCAGTTTTATTTAACTCTTCTACAGTCCCCACATTAATCCAATTTTTAGATTCCGATGGCTTCTTTTTTGGTTTGGGTTTAGCTGCATAACTGGCTGTAAATATTGGCAAGCAACTGATAAACAGACTTACACTAAATAGATTAATAAAGTTACGACGATTCATTTATTCTTTGTGATAATTGTGTGTAACGGACAAAATAAATAATTGAATGTGGTTTATATTATCTGGGATTAGATATAGGGCATAAATAATACAACAAGTAAATAAATAAAGTTATTTTTTCGTACAAGTAGGTAGGGGTAATTAAATGTAAAACTGAACTTTCCCCTAACTGAAACCTCCCCTCCCCTCTAATTCCCTTCTCCTTAACTCCCCTCTTCTCAACTCCCCTTAATAAGGAGAGGGGCTGGGGGTGAGGTTTAATCAAAAGAGGAGTTAGGGATGAGGCTTAATAAAAAGAGGAACCAGGGGTGAGGTTTTATATTTAATTTTATCGGTGTTACTGACCACCTTTACACCCCTTACCATTGAAAATATATACACCCTATATGTTTAATTATGCAAAAATTTAATTAAATTAATTCTATGGCAATTTATTCCGCAATTTACGCAGACAGTTAATCGATGCCACACAATCACAACCAAACATGGCTACAGCAGCATCACTTTCTGCATCTGTAACACCAAGCAAATCCTTTTCATTATTTACATCGGTAGCATCAATTTGCTTATTACCTTTTTCTAAGTGAGATAACTGTTCCGCATTAGCGCAAAAGAATTTACCGACTTTTGGATGTTTCACACAAACCCTTTGGCTGTTTGCAGAAACTGATTTGACTGTAGCATCTTGACGTTCTAATGGTTCTACATTCTGAACTGCTTCTTCGGCTACAGCAATTTTACCTGTCATTAACAATGAACCCAGAGAAATAAATGCTAGAGGTTTACCTCTTAATTTGGACAGTAAATTGTTCACTCAATTCTCCTTTAAAGGTACAAGAACTAACATCATCGATAATATTCTAGTCAAGGAGACGAAAAACCTATCATCCAGTTCCTTGAACTAATCATGTGTAACATATGCTTGACTTTTTGGCGACGCTGTAATTCAGTATTTTTTCTGATGAGAAATATCTCAGAAAATCCACTCCATCGCCTGGGAAGCTTTCGCAGAATATTTACCTAAATTCTGCAACAATCTTTGACTAATCAAATCATTATGAATAATTTCCCTCCATATGTGATAGTACCTTTGATATTTTCCAACTTGAGAATTACTTCTTCGGGATAAATTTACTCAATATGATTTGAAATTATCAGTGATTAATTATACATTTCCTGGGCAATTTTGTTCTTCTCTACAGAAATAGATACTGCTGGAATTCTTGCTATGATACCTTTTTTCAGTGGTTCGGGACGTTCTGACCAAGGTAAGGAACCTTCTGGATGTGTATAGTATTTACCTGCACAATCGAATACTCCATTAACTTGTGTGGGAGTTAAATCTGGTGAAATATCGCCAAAAAGGTATGTAGTTTTACCAGGTGATGCAAAGGAAATGGCACAGGAGCGACTACAAGCACTCATGCATTCTACTGGTTGAATGACGAATTCTGAGTTTAATTGCCAATTGGGATAATCTGACTGCAAGCGTTTGAGTAATTTTTCGCCGCCACTTTCACCAATACGCTTATTATTTTCCCATTTACTTGCACAGGTAGTACAAACGAATATCGTATGTGCTGTCATCTATAGCTCTAAAAATTTTATTCTCAAAATTTCTTATCATCATATAACAAAAGTTCACATAAAAGGCGATAATAATTTATGGGAATTATTTATAGTCAGGTGTGTGAAAGACAGCGTAACGCATTCAAGCTTTGATAATGGTGCGTTACGAACACAATACAGTTAGCAAGAAAACCTCACCCCCAGCCCCTCTCCTTAATAAGGGGGCTGGGGGTGAGGTTCGTCTCTTACATTTAATTACGCCTACCTACTTAAGAATCAGTATCTACATTTTCAGGGACAATCTTTTGTATAAAAGAAAATACATGTCCAGATTTGGGTTCGACATTAACTTTAATCCAATGAACCTGAGAACTACCAAATGTTTGAACGCGGGTAAAATTCGGTAGGTTAGCAAATGGCTTATCTACCAAATATTCATGAAAGTCTCCATGGGCAAGAATTACAGGTTTTTTGTATTGCAAGGTGCGCTCTTGTAATTTGGTGAGAAAAGCATTAAATCCAGCACGACCATTCTCTTCTGATTCTAAGTCAAAGCGTGGGTTTGCATGAATAATGACAAATACACCTTTTGCATCAATTTCTTGTGCGCGATCGAATGTTTTGTCTAACCAATTGAGTGCAGCTTCTAAGCGTTGATCGAATTCTTCTTTCCTATCCGCCCTAGGATTTTCAAATGAATCATTACTATCAATTCCACTCCAAGGAGCTAAATTGTTATTACTACCCACCACATGAATTGTAGAAAATACAATTTTTCGCCGTTCAAAGATGACGTTTTCTACATACTTCTTAAATGTGGGATTAGAACTTTGAGTTTCTACTTTAAATGGTCTTTGACCTAAAGTAAAACCTGGTTTACTAAAGAAAATTTTTCTAATAAAATCCAAGCGTTCAATGGGATTAAATTTGCCATTACTTTCCCGGTGACAATCTGTCCATTCATTATCACCAGGAGTATAAATTAATGCTTGGCGTAGTGTTTGTAGCTGATTGTATCTGGCTGTAATTCGTTGGTCATCACAAGTTTTTCCACCACTTTTAATATCTCCAACATGGACTGTAAAGCGGATTTTGTCATCGTTATTAATTTCTTTAATGACGTTATCAAATTTCTTGACTGGTACTTCTTCACTATCAGCCGTTGCATATGGTAAGTCACCAACTAAAGCAAAGGAAAAGCCAGACTTTCGCCCATAGTGTCTTTTATTCCCAGACTTACCCTTATTTTTATCAGATTTCAATTGTTGAACAATCTGACTGTTTGTGTTTGTCGGATTTGAGGATAAATTAATATCTTGATTCTGTCCAACACATTTGTCAGTAAATTGCACACTTTGTAATTCACATTCATCTGCTTTAGCATTTGCCTTGAATGAGATGAAATTTACTGTCAAAATACAAGCAAATACAGACCCAAATAACAATACGTAACGAGATAATTTGTTGCTGCTATGATTCATGATTAACTGTAGTGAAATTATGGAGTTAAGATTTACTTGAGATTTGCACCCACAGACATAATTGCTTTTATCTATTTCCTCATGAAAAAGCTAGTGGTCTGTCCCATTAATCTTGATGGGTTGGGTAAGTCTTGGAAAGCTTAACTCTTGCATCTTCTTTACGAAAACGCCAGTCTGCACAAATCTTATTTTTATTACGTTCGTCTTCCCAAGCTAAAACCTCTTTTTTTAAAGTTTTAATATCGGGAATCCTTCGTTTTAAACATTGCCGTACAAGTACGCCTAACTCAGATTCAACCATATTTAACCAACTCCCATGCTTGGGCGTATAATGAATTTCTAATTTCGCGGCAATTCTTCTAGCTTCTGCGGGCTTAAATACTTCATATAAAGCAGCAGTAGTATGAGTATTTAAATTATCCATTACTAATCGAATAACTTCAGCTTCTTTCAAATGAACATCAACTAAATCTTTCATACAGTAAGCAAAGTCAACTTTTGTTCTTCTTTGAGTGACTTTAATATGTCTCCATCCTAAGTATGGGGCGAAAAAAGCGAATAAATTACAAGTCCCATTACGCTCATACTCGTAATCAATTTTCTGATTTTTACCTGGTTTATCTTGCTTTTTAGGTACAGGTTTTATTGGTTGCTTTACATCTTCAATTAATTGGCATAGCCTTTCATCAAAACAGACTAATGGTCTCTCTATATCTACTGGTTGAGCATATAAATCAAGTATATCTTCCATTTTAGATACAAATTCTGAGCTAACTTTAGGGATACACCATTGCTCTTTTAACCAAGGTTTTAATTCGTTTTTTTTAGTATTCTACCAACTGTACTTTTTCCTAAACTATCTACTATTTCAAGACTTACCATTTTGTCCGCTAATAATCTTAAAGTCCAACGTTCTCTACCGCATGGTGCATCGCTACAAGTTGTGGCAATTAAGTATGCTTGTTCATCGGAAGTTAATTTGGGTGGTTTACCACTACGTGGACGGTCTTTTAATGTTGTTTCTAAACCTTCAATACATAATTGTTTACGAGTTCTCTCAACAGTTGGAATTGATATATGTAAGGTTGAAGATATTATTTTATCTGTTTTACCTTCATGAGACATTAGCAACGTGTGCGCTCTACGAATTATTTTGGCATTACTTGAACCAAACTTTACAATATCCAGTAATTTTTGCTTTTCTTCTACCGAAAGATTAACATTATGTTTCATTGTAAATACACTCCCCATAGATGGCGATCGCAGTTCGCTCGCGGACTTAAAAGTCCACATCGCCTTTAAATTATTATAAGATAAATACCCATCAAGATTAATGGGACAGACCACTAGTACTCGACCACGTTAATTTTGATGGGTTAAAGGAGTGGGAGCATCTTGCTCCCTGTTTGAAAATAGGGAGCGAGACGCTCCCACCACATTAGTTATGAGGGGTAGAGGAAAAAACCACAGAGGCGCAGAGAGCGCAGAGGAAGAGAAAGAGAGGATAAGTTTAAAATTTGGTTCACCCCGCA
>JASJCX010000269.1 GCA_030065255.1 Calothrix sp. MO_167.B42
CATAATATCATGTGCGGATGAATACTTATAAAACCTCACCCGCCTGCGGCACCCTCGACCTATTAAGGAGAGGGTTGGGGTGAATCAAGCAGAAATTATAAGTAATTAAGCTAACTTGATATAAGTCCACAGATCAAAAACATTCCAGATGGGATCATACCCCTACTTCAAAATTAAAATTTTCAGTTAGAATGGAAAGCGCCAGAAATACGGTGAAAAACTGGCGCTAAGGGATTCAATCGTGAGGGCAAAATCTTATCCTAAGTTTTGCCAACCAACAACGGGGTTTCACCCATGATGGGTGAAACCCCGTTATCAAATCCCCTTTTGCAATTGATTACCATTCAGTTACAAAATTTGTGATAAAAATTGACGAGTGCGTTCTTCGTGGGGATGGTTGAAAAACATATTTGGGGTTGCGGACTCCACTAAGGAACCCCTATCCATCAAAACTACTCGATCGGCAACTTCTCTAGCAAATCCCACCTCATGGGTAACAACTACCATCGTCATCCCATCCCCAGCAAGACTTCGCATTACATCCAGAACTTCCCTTACCATTTCTGGATCTAAAGCTGAGGTAGGTTCATCAAAAAGCATAATTTTTGGTTGCATGGCTAGAGCGCGGGCGATTGCTACCCGTTGTTGTTGCCCTCCAGATAACTGTCCTGGGTATTTGTTTGCCTGTTCAACAATACCTACCCTTTCTAACAATTGCATTGCCAATTTTTGGGCTTTTGCCTTGGACCACTTACGTACCCATATGGGAGCCAAGGTTATATTTTGTAACACGGTTAAATGGGGGAATAAATTAAATTGCTGGAATACCATCCCCACCTCCCGGCGAATTGCTTCAATATTACGCAAATCATGGCTCAGGTTAATCCCGTCAATTTTAATACTACCTTGTTGATATGCTTCCAAAGCATTGAAAGTACGGATAAAAGTAGATTTGCCAGAGCCAGAAGGGCCCATTAATACCACTACCTCCCCCCGGCTAACAGTCAAACTTACACCACGCAGCACATGGAATTTACCATACCATTTATGAACATCTTCAGCGACAATTATCAGTGTTTCTTCTGACATGGGGATCAATAATCTAAATAATTAATCACAAATAATTCGAGATCCTAAATTGTGTATTTTTGCAGCAATTATAAGTAAATGAAAAAAATCAATCATTTCTTCAGGTAATTTCCGTCAAAAACTGATTTATGGCTAATTTTTCATCTATTATTCTACATAATTAAATCAGTACAACCACCCTAGACAAAGCTTAAATAATCTGTAAACATTTGCTTGTTCTTGAGTAATTACTAGTATACTAGTGCACCAAGGAACCAAACAATAGGGTTTACGTCCAATTACGCTATATGTTATTTAACTCTCCATGTTCCGACAAACTACTTTTGGCATTGCTTTGAGTATGCTTGTCCTTGGCAGTGGATTAACGACTATCCCTGTACCAGGCCACACCTCTACAAAAAAGACTACTGCTGGGCAAGCAACTGACAGTATTTCCCGTTTAGCCGTAAAATCTACTAATTTTCATGCCAAAACCATAGAAAAGTCAGTTTTTGAGCAAATTAATCGCTATCGCATTTCTAAAGGCCTACCTAAACTAACCCTCAATGCAAAAGTTTCTCGGCAAGCAAGATTTCATAGTCAAAACATGGCTTTGGGAAAAGTCCCCTTCAGTCACCAAGAATTTGAAAGGCGAGTCAGTTTGATTCCCATTGCCTACAATAGTGCGGCGGAAAATGTCGCCTATAATATAGGTTATGAAGATCCGGCATCTGAAGCTGTAACGGGTTGGGTTAAGAGCCAGGGACATTTAAAAAATATTAAAGGAAATTTCAACTTAACTGGTATTGGTGTGGCAATTAACGATCGCAAGCAAGTTTACTTAACACAAATTTTCCTTCGTACTAGAAAAGCACAACGTAAATAAAACCACTATCCAAAATCGATGAAAAGCTTAAAATATAATTAGGGCTTGCTTTCGCCTTGTTTTGGTGGATTTGCGGATTACATGAATCAGTGTAATCTGTGTAATCAGTATAATCTGTGATCCATCTTTTATTGTGAGTAAATTATGACATTACCAGATTTTCATGTTTGCGATCGCGATCTCAGTCATGCCGCTGTCGAGGAGTATCTTCAATCAGAAGCAATCGCAGTAGATACAGAAACCATGGGACTTTTACCACAACGCGATCGCTTGTGTTTGGTACAATTATGTGATGTGGAAGGTAAAGTCACTGCGATTCGGGTAGGGAGAGGGCAAAAGGAGGCTCCCAATCTAAAGAAACTCATGGAAACGGCGAATATCCTCAAAATATTTCACTTTGCCCGTTTTGATCTGGCAGCTTTACGTTACCATCTCGGTATTAATGTCAGTCCTGTTTTTTGTACCAAGATTGCCAGTAAATTAGCTCGTACTTATACCCCACGTCACGGACTCAAGGATGTAGTCAAAGAACTAGAACAAGTAGAATTGGATAAAAGTGCCCAAAGTTCTGATTGGGGAAATGCCACTAATTTAACAGAAGAACAATTGAGTTATGCAGCTAATGATGTACGCTACTTAATCAGTGTGCAACAGAAATTGATGGCCATGCTACAAAGGGAAGAAAGGTGGGAAGTAACCCAGGAATGTTTTAAGTGTTTACCGACAATTGTCACGTTAGATTTATTGCAATACAAAGATATATTTGAGCATTGAAAATGGGTTTTAAGGGGTAGGATAACCACCAAAAAAAAGTATTTTCAATTGAGAAGAATCATTTATTGGGACGGAGAGGGAAGTGTGGGGAGAATGAAGAAATAGTAAGCTTTTTGCCTTCCCCACACTCCCCTCTCTCCCCCATCTCAACTAAACAGGGATTTTGGCATTACTGAATCGGTGTTCTAGAACTCATAGATCCCTCAGAATTGTCCGCATATTTGTACACATTGCAAACATACTTTATTAATCTTAACTGCGATTATTATTCTTCTGATTCTTAGGTTTTCTTGGTCGGCAGCTTGAGTCTGCGATAATAAATAACAAGTATGCAAAATAAGTAACAAATAATACATGACGACATAAAAACTCTTTATTCATGAAGCAAAAGTTATAAGCCTTTCCTCCTGGGTTTGAACAAGAAGCAGGGGGGGAAGGGAGCTCTTTGCAGGGGGAATATTCCCTTCCCCCCTGACGCGAAAAGATTTAAGCCAACATCTCCATAAAACCCATAAATTACTATCCCAACTAGCCATATCCGAGCATCCAGAACTGAATGCTGCATATATAAAAGTATGCGATGCAATTGAGAAACAGGAATTGGGATGGAATTTTTATGTCTGCGAAAAAGTGAGCGATCGCCTAGGATGGATTCACTATCAAGATATATACGGTTACAATGGCTCGAAAAATTGGAACTCTATTCTTAAAAGATTTTAGTTATCATTCATTATATCTCAAGAATTGTCAAGGGGTTCCCCACACCCTACACTCTAATTCCTACGCTAGTTTCCTTCCCCAAGAAAAATGAGTTGGACAAATGGAACCAAATTGATGGTAGGATAAAAAACGCACAAAAGCAACTCAGTGCTGCATCCTTGATAAGTACTGGTTCAAATTGAAATATAAAACCTCACCCTGCCTGAAGGTAGTCTCTGCTGATTCTAGCCGTGGAGCAGCTTCTTGTATGGGCTTGAGGTTTACTCTTATACTTAATTGCACCTACCTACTTACTGCTGTATCACTTGTTTGGACTACATAAACATGGGTTTTCTATTTCAAAACTGCTAAGAACTAATTAAAAACTGATTAAGAAGCCTACACCGTACTGTAATTAGTAGCGTATCGGTATATCATAAATTACTGGAATTAATAATTACTGGAATTAAAACAAGTACTCATTAGAATACATGACTTTATTTACAACCACTTGGCGCAGAGTTTTAACTACTACAGGAATGGCTGTTCTAGCTTCCTTGATTTGTTTGGATAATACGAAAGCTGAATCTTTACCAAAAAGAGAAAGCTTCTTAATAGCTCAAACTTTTGGCGGAATAGAACGGAAAATACCTCTTTCAGAAGTACCACTTACTGTTATGGCTTCGGTAAAGGCTGTTACTGGTGCTGAACCAAACAGTGCACAAGTTGAAATCCAGTCGGATGGCTCTTTAGTGTATGAAATAGGTGGTCAAAATCAGCAAGGCTTTAAATTTTTAGTGGACATTGGCTCCAACGGCAAAATTGTTGAAGTTGACGAAGAAATTGACCGGAGTGCAGTACCCGCAAATGTGATGAGAGCAGTCAAACAATGGGCACCAAATGCCCAAATTGTCAGCACTTGGCGCAGTACTCGTTTAGGTGAAATTGTCTATGAAATTGTCATGGATAATAAATTTTGGTTGGAAGTTTTTGCCGATGAACAACAGGTGAAAAAAGTTACTATAAATCAACTGTAACCATGCTTATCAAGAGTTTTATAATTAATAATTGGCAATCAGTTGTAACCCAAACATTAACTACAATTACAATTATTGCTAGCACCACTATCCCCGTTTCTGCTCAATTACTTAGGGGTGCTGGGGCTTCCTTTGGGCGAACCCTCTACGAACGTTATCAAGTAGAATACGAACGGGAAACAGGTAAGAAATTCAAATATAATGCCATTGGTAGCGGTGGTGGAATTCGCTTATTTGCCAATCAGTCTATAGACTTTGGTGCTACCACTTTAATTCCTACCCCCATTGAACAAAATCAGATGAAAGATGGTTTGTTAATGGTACCGACGGGGGGAAGTGCGATCGCGATTGTTTATAATCTGAAAGATGTAAATACTAATGTTAAATTATCCCGGGATCAATTAGTAAAAGTATTTACAGGTAAAATCGCTAATTGGCAACAAATTAATCCTCGTTTTCCCAATAAGGAGATTCAAGTAGTAGTTCGCTCTGGGAGTAGTGGTACGTCTTTTATATTAACCAAATACTTACAAGCAATTACTAATGGCAAGGTAGAAGCTAAGAGGCAACCAGACTGGGGATTTGAAGTATTTGCTTCCCATTCCCAAGATGCTGCCATTGCTGGAGAAGTGCGGCGAATTGATGGTGCCATTGGCTATGTACAAACCGGCGTTGCTCGGAAAAACAAGTTGTCTCTAGCCAGGATTGAAAATAAAGCTGGGCGTTACGTTGAACCAACCTTAAAATCAACCGAAAAAGCTTTAGCTAGTGTCAAATTTAAGTCAGACTTTACTACTGAAAATATTAGCGATCCAGAAGATGGCTATCCCTTAGTTAGTTTAACTTGGTTGCTATTTGCCAAAAAATATCTGCGGCAAGAGATGGTAGATGCGAATAGGGAATTATTGACATGGATTTTAACTAAGGGGCAAAACTTTAATGAACAATTAGAATACACAAAAATTCCCGAAGACATTGCTAAAAAAGTGATTGAAACTGCAAATAATGAATTAAATGTTAGTTCTTATTAGTTAATACTTAGTTAATACTCTAGTATACTGGGCGCATAAATAAACAGACTATTTATCAATCCTCACAGCTAGAGAAAATAATACTTTTAACTCTTAACTCTTAATTCTTAACTCTTAACTTCCCCCTTGCGGCATTAGGTTGCATAAAATCAATAAACAAATCATGAATCAATAGATAAATCATGAAACAATTTAATATGTCATTTTTTTTGACTTCCATCATACTAAGCTCTAATTTACTAACTATATCTCCAGTTTTAGCACAAAAAAAAAATAATCATAGTTCAGAAATAAATTCCCAAAGTACCTTAGCATCATCAGAAAATTCTGTAGATGAATATCAAGATTTTCAGTTTATAAATAAAAATATTGTAGGTAATTTAATTGTTCAGAAACACTGGATAAATGACTCCACCATCTCTACAAAATCATTTTTTCCACTGTCTTTCCCAAATCAATCACCGAACACCGTATCTAATTGGCAACCCCAACTTCAGGAACTTAAAAAATTACCTACATTAGTTTCCCAAACCCAGAATGATCCTAGATCCCCTTACTTTGGTGAAATTCTTGATAACACACCCCCTTACTTTGGTGAAATTATTAATGTAGATCAATTAGAAGATATCAGCCCAGAACATTGGGCTTATGAAGCTGTGCGTAGCTTAGTAGAAAAATACCGTTGTATTAGCGATTCCCAAGAAGGAGCTTTCAACGGTAATCGAGTCATGAATCGTTATGAATTTGCGGCGGTGTTAAATACTTGTCTGCTAAAAGTTACACGTTCAATTTCCAGTTTAAATAATATATTTGTCGAGCGAGAAGACTTGGCTGCGATTCAAAGATTACAAGCAGAATTTTCTACAGAACTAAAAGATATTACCGCCAAAATAGATAACCTAGAAGAACGGGTAGCCTCGCTCGAAAATCGTCAGTTTAGTACTACAACTGTTTTACGTGGTAGTGTAAATTTTAACGTAATTGGTGCTTTTGGCGATCGACAAGCTGTCCCTTCAGGGCAAAGTCCAACGGAAGACTTGGATAATACAAATACCACCTTCTCTGCCCGAACTACTCTTAGCCTTGATACGAGCTTTACAGGTAAAGATAGGTTAAGAACAACCATACAAGCGGGAAATGTCAGCAATTTTGGTGCCAGTTTCACCGGTACAGATATGACTCGCCTGATTGGTGCTACTAACACCGATAATGATATCGTAGTCAGCACATTATTTTATGAATTTCCCGTAGGTAAAAAGGGCATAGTAGCCATTGCTCCCCTTGCAGACTTCCCTACTCGCATTTTTCCTGCCCTTAATCCCGTCTCCTCAATTTCTAATTTTGGTGCAGAAAGCCCTATCTACTCCTTTGCTTTTGGTACTGGTGCAGTGGCCTACTATCAATTTACCGATAAATTTGCCGCAGGGATCAGTTATTTAACCACTTCTGGTTCCGATGTGGATGAAGGACTATTTAATGGCCAATATACCGCCTTGACTCAGTTAACATATACCCCATCAAATAAACTCGGTATTGCCTTGACATATGGTCGTTACTATGCACCAAGTCCTGGCTCAACAGTTAATATTACTGGTAGCAAAGGTAGCGAATTTGCCCAATTGCCTTTTGGTGAAGATACGGCAACTTCTTCTAATGCTTGGGGCTTACAGTTTACTTATAAATTGAGTGATAAATTGATTTTAGGGGGTTGGGGAAGTTACTTTAAAGCTAATGCTGAAACTTCACCCAATGTTAGTGGTTTTAGTGGCTCATCTGGAGATGATGCTGATATTTGGAGCTGGGCAGTTACAGCATCCCTCAAAGATTTGGGTAAGTTAGGCAGCCAATTAAGTTTTGTGTTTGGTATGCCCCCTAAAGTGACAAATAATGATGTTGTTGAGCGAGAAGATAGAGATACATCGTTACATTTTGAGTTATCCTATCGCTACCCCCTTACCGACAGAATATTTATCACTCCTGGATTGTTAGTAATTACGAATCCAGAACATAACGCGAATAATGATACTACTTGGGTTGGTTTAATGCGTACTACCTTTAACTTTTAGCTGGCGGAAAATCCCTTCTGTGAGTTTTCCACCCTGGTTCAAGTAGGGGGATAATATCATGTCCGTTTAAATAACCGTCATTGCGACCGAAGGGAAGCAATCCCAAAGACCTTGTGATTGCGTCGTTTCACTTCGTTCCACTCGCAATGACATACTATGGGTATGCCCCCGGACATGATAT
>JASJCX010000270.1 GCA_030065255.1 Calothrix sp. MO_167.B42
CCTTGAGGTACGGGAGTAACTGATACAACCCTTCCTACGAAGTCACTGCTTTCTGCTTGTAATGTTCCTTGAGGTACGGGAGTAACTGATACAACAAGCATTATCAAACACTCCTAACTACTATCCCAGCGATCGGTAGCTTAAAATTACTGATATTAAAAGCCGATTCCACTACTAAGTATTTGTATTGTTGGCTACCGTTAATAATTATTGTGTCCAATGGTGCTTTTGGAGATTCTGCTGGTGCCCAACCAAAATCATTTGAGTAGTTGGTTAAAATATTTCTTCTCCAAACCCCGCCACTACTAGGAGCGGTACCTTCTGTTAAAAGAACGCCGCCCATGCTAGGGATGATTTCATTACCAGTCACGGCAGATGACCCAGCGGTTATTTGATTACTACTCATGCCAATATCTGCGCCCAATCCAGTAGGAACTACAGACGACAAAGGTGTCATATCTGTCCAAAGACGTAATCCATTAGTCTGCTTGTAAAAAGAAACTGGATAGTTATTCCAACTCCAGTTAGTAATTGGGTTTGCTGGACGAGTAAGGCCCCACCAAAATTTAGGGAACCCATTTTCTATCCACAGAAATTGTTTGAACTCTGGATGGTCGCAACAAGTTAATGCGATATTGGCAGTTAAATTTACCGTTTGAGCAACAGATGCTAGTCCAGGGTTAGTTCCTGTATGAGCAATATTATTAAAATCCGTATATCCTTGTTGAATTAAACTGGTTGCCCCACTAAATCCAATTCGCAAATAGTTAACCACATAGGTTTGACCAGCAATGCTTGGGTCTAAAACTCCCCAATCAATTCTGAATACTCGTTGTTCTTGCCCGTCGTTATAAGAATCATAGAGCGCATATCCCAATGTTGTCATTGCTATAACAACATTGGAAAGAAACGTGGATTGGGTTCCATCACCCAAAAAAGTGTGATTCGTAAAATTTGCTGCTGGCATTAGTTTTTACTTTTACCTTATTTCCACGATCGCCAAAGATGTTCCCGTACCGTCAGTTGCGATCGCGCTTAAAATATTTCCCGGTGATGCCTCGAATGGAATGGACGTTTTTGGAGGCAATACTGCCCCCAGTACAATACCGTCAGATTCTCCAAAATTAGCAACGTATACCCTTTTCGCTCCGGCTGTTACTACGTATACTCCACTTTGCAAGGAATAAACAGGCGTTTCCGTTGTGGAATCTGTTAATGCATTAAGGATATCTGTTAGTTTGTTGATTTGTATGCTTTGGTTCTCGGCGGTAGCACTCTTGTCATCACCGCTACCAAGATCCACAAAATCGCCATTCTCATCAACAATATTAACTTTCCGATAAGGCGTTGGAGTCATTCTTGGTTGTTTTTTTAGCTGGCACAGGCTTGATAGACTTAGTTAATGGGTCTTCTCCCCAACCAGCGTTAATCCATGCGGATGCATCTATGGCAGGGATGCGTCTTTTTTTGCTGTCTCGATAAAGAATTATCGGATCTTGTATTTTCAGCATTTAGTTAAATAAGCTCCATAGTTAAGATCGCCAGGGCTACCTGTTTTAGTAGCTGTAACTCTCACGTAAGCAGCACCAGCTAAAATGTCCTGCACCCATTCCCCACTCAAGGGAATATCAAATCGATTCTGCTCTCCATTAGGAATGCAGCTACCAACTTTGCTGTAAGTTCCGCTGCTAGTTGTAGCAACTTCCACAGAAACTTCCCACTGAGCAGTGCCTGCAACATAGCCAGTGTGAGCAGCTATATCTACCACTGCTTTGTAAGCCATTTGCTTGGTGGCAGGGAACTGAATTGGACTTTCGCTGGCTGTTGCCGCTACTGCTCCTACTTCAATTGAACGTAACTCCAATTCTTTGTCAAATAAATAAGCTCTGCGATCCGCAATAGTACTTCTGGGCATTGATTATTTCCTCCACAAAACTCGAATTAAGCAATGGGTGTTGCGTTGGTGATGCCGTGCAAGCGGGCAACGCTACGGCCGTGGTATGCTGCGATCGCAGTGTACCAATCGCATCTGGTACGGAAGACAGCTTTAGTTTCTAGCTCGCCCAAGTCTCTTGTAGAAATACCAGGAACCCCACCAACATATCCTTGTAAGCCCATGAGCATTTGCTCTGCAAAACTAACTACATAAATGCTGGTGCATTCAGTGCTACTGGCACCATCAGGGGAAGATTCGGTGAATCCCAAGATTTGATCGCCGTTATTGTCATAGTCGGCTATCAAGATGGGCAGTCCATCATAACTTGCTACCTGCTGACCAAATTGATTGACACCGAATTCAATGTTGTGCAGGCTCATGTTGCGGGCAGCCATAGTCAGCTTCCGTCTCTGCCCTTTGCTCATAATTAAATGAGTGGGATTATCGACAGCGTCGATAGCTTCGTCTAATTTTTCTAAGGACAGTGGGCCGCCTGCGTCATTGTTAGAAATTAATTGGGAGCCAGTAACTCTTACTTGTAAACCATCAAAGCTGCGAGGGTCTAAGCGAGAGTCTCCCTTAATGAAGCTGCGAGTCCAAGATAAAGACAAGGCTTTTACCTTTGCCATTACGTGAGTATCCCTAACTTCTTCTCCTTGGGTGTCGATAAGAAATTTATCAACATCTAAGTCCCCACCAAAAATTTTCAGCGCTTCAGATTGCGGATTAAGAACCCCTACGGATTCCTCATAACCTTCATTGATACCCCGAAAGCCAACCCCAGGCAAGGATTCTTCCCGGTTGTAGTGCTTACCAGTTCCTTGGACGTTTTCAAATTGAATCGCTTGCAGAATATCGGAATTTGCAGCGAACTCTTCAATAATGGTTGCTGTTTCTACGTTTGGAGTCAGCTTTACTGCCTCCAATAAAGTCATTGCCATGTTTGCGGTGTAATTAAAGGTTTACTACATCGCCATAGGCATCACGCCTTCTTTGAAGGCAGCGTCACGCTGCAATCTGCGATTTTTTTAAATTAAGTTGGAATTTCCTTTACTATTCCCTGCCTATTTCGGCTTTCATTTAATTCCCAATCTCCTGGCTTCAGTTAAGCGTTGCGCTCGACTTTTTATCCCCATTAAAGATTCGCGGGTAGCGGTCCCGTTACCGCCTGCAAAACTTTTATTCATGCCACTACCACCGCTACCTACAGGCTCAAACAAAGCGGCAGTTGGGCCAGAACCCCGTAGTTTCAGCATTAAATCTTCGACAGTGAATACTTGATTTTTATCAGTGAACATCCGCGTCCCATCTTTGGGATTAACCACTTGCAGCTTGCCATCGTCATCCATCTGCACGTAGCGGGAAGCGCGATCGCGGATTAAGTCAAAATAGCTGTATCCATCTTCATCCTTACCTACCCTACCTCCAGATGAATAGAAGGCTTTTTCCAAACGATTGGTAATTTTGCTTTCTACAAGGGTGGTTTGCAATTCTTGTATCTGTTGGGCGTAAGTCTGCTTTTCCTGACTCCAGCGCTCTTTCAGTTGGTTGAATTGCTTCTGTTCCTCCAACTTACTTTCTTCATAGTTTTTAGCGAGGTTTTCTAGCTGTTGATAGCGTTCAGGGTCGATTTTTTGAATCGCCTCCAGCTGAGCATTCATCTGAGCTACTTGAGTTTCTAGCTCCTTGGATCTGGCTGCTGCTTTGTTTCTTTCTTCGCGCGTTGCCTTGATTGTGTTGAGGATTTTCGATATTTCCTCATTGCTGTAAGTCTTGGGTTCAGTTGAAGGATTTAATTCCTCTGACATAATTCTTGATTCTGGTCATCACGACTGCTACCAAGATTCCCAATACATCAATGGGTAAAAAAATCAAAGATACGTGTAGTCGGAAATTCCATTTATTTAACAGTTGCGCTGATCTTTGCAACCCCACCATTTTAGTTAGTTGATTTCTCAATTCAATGGAATGGTCAAGCTCTTGAGATGTAATTTTCCTAATTATATCTTTGTGCTGGGGAGGTAGGAATTGCCAGAGTTGCTGGTAAAAATTGGATTGAAAAGATTCCAGAACAGCCATAAAAGCCAATGTATCTTCCCATGAATAGGTGCTGGCTTCAGCGAACCCAAACAATAACTTTGCCATCCAATATCTTTTGGATATGCCATCTAGGCTGCTGCCACATTTTATTGAGTCTGATGACTTAAAGAATGTGTTCGCCGGCCATTTACAAGGGGAGTTGACCAAACAGCCGAATATTTGAGCATGGCTGTATTCTTCTTGGGCTTGTTGTTTCAAAGTTGCCGCTAATTCTTCCTTTCCCTCCGCTGCCGCTTCTAGCGATCGCCGCCAACAAAAGAAAAATACGCCTAATTCTAGGCGTTTAAGAAATTTATATTTACCTGGCAAGCTTGTGAATAAATAAGCTCCAAGTGATCGAAAAGATAGCCTAAGAGTACCCCAAGAGCGTGAATACATTTCCGTCATTGATAAAACATACGCCATCGTAAGCGTTCCCATTGCTGGGATTCCGAGCAAAGAAGGATATCCAGCGATAAGTGTTGTCAATTGTCACCGTAGCCTTGCCCCCGGTGTGGGGTATATGAGCAACAAATTGCCTGCCATCCATACTGGTAGTTGGTGTTCTGTCCCATCTATGCACTTCAATGGATGTAGCTCCAGAAGCAATGGAAATACCAAATCCCGGAACCGCTTCGATTTCTACTGTTTGGGGCGCATCAAATGAAAATCCTTTACCACCCCGGCCACAAGCAGTAGTACAAACAATAGCCCCCGTTAAGTTCGATCCTCCTCCTCCACTTCCTCCACCCGCACCGCTGCTTTTATGCCACCTGCCAGTGGTAGGGTTGTCATTTGGCAGCAGCACTAAATCATCGTCGCCGTTGGCTGTGCTAGCTTCAATAAAGGTGTACCAAGCTGGATCTGTACTTGGATAGGACTTTGCTAGTCGGCTATAACCATCTGCTCGGTCTTCAGGGGGAATCGCTTTAATCGCATTTATGTCGGCGATCGCATATCCTGTTTTTGGAGGCATATTTAACTACTCGGCATTGCATCAATCATGGGTACGCCCGTTTCGGTGCGTATCAAATTAACTATATCTCCCTTGGAGATAGAAGAACCATTGCTGATGGGGCGAGCAAACAAGATTTCCCCAGTTTCCATGCGACACCTAAAAAGCCCAGTGGTTGTTTCGTAATTGATTACCCGGACATTATTGGGGCGTGATTGGGTTGAAATTTTTTGGTAGTAAGTATTGCGATTGGTGATCGCTAATTTTTGCAATATTTCAACTAACATCAATTTGTGTAAACGCTAATAATCAAAAATACTATTTGAGAGGCATCTACATCGGGAATATTTGTTTTTTTAATCGTAACTTCCCGCTCTTGACTACCACTAAACTTACAACCATTTTGTTGTGAAGAGTATTTATATTTGTTGAATATAGCAGAAATTTTATTTTTATCTCCTTGCAGCAAAGCCTCAATTAAGTCAAAATTACCCTTTGATTGAAATAACTGTATATATGTAGTGTGTTGTTTTGAAAACCATCCGGACTTGCGAAGTTTTATATTTAGGTAAACATTAATACAGAGTGATGATGAATCCTGTTGAGGTAGATAGGCGTTAGTCCATATTCCCTGCCAATCATCTATTAGCTCAGGAATCTCTTGGGGCTGCTCAAATATTAATAATTCATGCTGTAAATTCTTTGTGCTTACAATTCTGTATAATCTGCGAATTGTATTTGCAGAGAAATTGTTGATATTGTAGACTGACTCTTCAGTTTGGATATGTAAATATATATTGTTTTTGTTGTTTGTTAAGTAGTAAAAATTGTTATCAAAGTTTGAACTATACAAGTTGGTTGTGTGATTTATTTCAATGTCTTCTAACTCTAGAACTTGCTCTGTTTTCTTGGTGTTTTGCAGGTAGATTTTGTTCTTCGTGGGGCAATCCACGGAAACATTAAAGCTAAAAGCTATGTTGGTATTCAGTGGGGTAGTAACTCCGGGAGTATCCCAGCTATAAATTCCCAAGAAACTAATAAAATGAAGCCCTGGCTCTACTTGGGTTTCGTAGACTAGAGAGCTGCTAGTGGTAAAGGCATCGCAAGTACTTTGAACTATTTGGGCGATCTTATCGTTGGGAATTTGTTCTCCTGGTTCTAGGTAGTCAACTTCTGTGTATTGAGGGAAACCGTCAATAGTAATGCCAATACCTGAATAGACGTTAAAACCCCCTGGGGTAAACGAAATCTCTATTGTAATATTTGCTGTATTTGGCGAGAAAAATTCCAGGGCCTTGCCAGTCCCAAATCGAGGCCTAAATAAAAAGAACCCGACGGAATCAGGATGAGCGATGCTCGATGACAGGCTTTCAGAAAAAGATATCCCCCCATCATTAGAGAACTCTCTAGAATATGTCCCCACCATACTCCCAGAGCTTATTGCTTGAGTAAATGATTTACCATTTTCGCCGTAAGAGGTAAAAGGGCTAGAGTTGAGGGGGGTAAAATCCAGAGGGAAATACCCAGGTATGCTCAAAGGTTGTATTTTTTGGGATGCTCGCACGAGCCAAGCTAGGGCTGCATCAGCTTTGTATCCCCCTTGTATAGGAGGAGAAGATGACGTTCTCCGCTTCGTTGATGTTGAATCATAAGAAGCGATCGCCCCATGTCTTTTGGCTACTACATCACCCTTGCCAACGGCACCGTTGGTAACTGGCTTGGCATATATCAAGTTGCCAGCAGCATCTTGCAACTTCCCCAAACCTGTTACCGTATCATGCTTTTTAAGCATGATAGGAGTTTGGGCTAATCTTCTGTTAATGCGCGAATGATAGCTGAGGCGATTATAGGCGGCTAGCTTTTGTAATCTTTCAGACTCCTTGGACATATCCAGTATTCAAGGTAACAACAGGGATTGAGTAACTGTAGCTTTGACCGTCAGGGACGGTGATCGCAGTATTTTCTACTCCGAATAGTACAGTTGAACCATTAGCGGTTCTAGTTTTGAAATTGCCGCTTCCAGTGTTGGTGATGTCTACTCCCGTGAGCTGGAAGGTGTTGGTTGTGGTGTTGGTGGTGGTGTAAATAGTGCCTTGATTGATACCACCTGGTAGCACAGCCAGCGAATCGGGCGTAAAAATAACGTTATCGCCATTAACAAGCCCGTGATTGTTGATGGTAATGGTATCTGTGGTGGCATCGACGTTTGTAGGACTGAAATTGAGGGACGCTATAGGATTCGCGTCTGCCAGGATGAATATGGTTTGAAATTGTAAAGCTCCGCCTGATGCAGTGAAAGCTCCAGTTGCATTGGGTAGCTCGTGGCGCTGGTCATTGGTGTCATATGTTCCCGCGCCATTGCCAAAGTCGATGGCAATTCTGGAATAACCATTTTCCACAGCTAGCTCGTTGCTGATGAAATCAGCTAGGTTCGATGCTCTGGAAAGTGCCGCTGTATTAGCAGCACATAGGTAAAATTGAGCTTGGTTTGGTGGTGCCCCCCCGCGAAACAGGATGTTGGCTGCTCTAGAAATCCAATCGTTGGTAAAGGTGGCTACTGGCATTTTAGAGGATGTTTGGAAAGTATTAAACGAATCAATTAAGCGAGTCTTCTGAGCATTAACCGAATCATTGCCACTTGTACAAATGTTTCATGGGTCTGGGGTAAAATTTCGTAGTCTTTGCTCAATCGACGACACCAATTAAACCAACCAAAACTGCGTTCAACAACCCAACGTCTGGGAAGAAGGACGAAGCCCTTTG
>JASJCX010000271.1 GCA_030065255.1 Calothrix sp. MO_167.B42
CCCTCCAGAAGTAAAAAGTTACGCCCATGATTTTAGTCAAAAGTATTCTTTAGATGACATAAAAAATGCTGTAGACGCAATGCAGCATCTCAATGTTTTGGTACTGGGGGATATTATTATTGATGAGTTTGTTCACTGCAAAGTTCAAGGATTAACTTCCAAAGGAAGAGCGCCATCAACTCGTTTTGAGAAAAAAGAACAGCACTTGGGAGGGGTTTTTGCCATCGCTCGTCATCTGAGCAGTTTTGTCAAATCTGTCACCCTAGCTAGTGCCATTGGCAATGAACCAGATGTACATCATTTAATTGCTAATCATATTGATGGTGAAGTGCATCTCAATTTACACTGTGCAGAAAACTATTCTACAGTCACAAAGCGTCGTTATATTGAACAACAAGGAAAAACCAAGGGTTATAGTCAACTATTTGCCATTAACTCCATGGATGAAACAGGACTAGTACCCCAAGAACGGGAAAAACTTTTAGATACTTGGGAAAAGTTATTAAAAAACTGCGATTTAGTGGTTTTGGCAGATTATGGTCATGGATTAATCGATCCACAAGCAATTGAATTAATTCAATACCAAGCACCATTTTTAGCTTTGAATTGTCAAACTAATAGTGCCAATTATGGTTATAACCTGATTAGTAAATATAGGCAAGCCGATACATTTTGTGTAGATGAACAAGAAATTCGTCTGGCGTTTTCTAGTCGTTATGGTAATCGAGAAGAATTGCTTAAACGGTTGCAATATCATCTAGGAGCGCAACAAGGTTGGTTAACTTTGGGTTCTGCTGGTTCTTTAGGAATTAATGGGCATGGGGAAATGGAAAATACTCCAGCCATGGCACAACAAGTTAAAGATACCACAGGGGCTGGTGATGCCTTTTTTGCCCTAGCTAGTTTGAGTGCTAAATTAAATTTACCCATGCCATTGGGCTCATTTTTAGGAAATTTAGCAGGGGCGATTGCGGCTAATGTTTTGGGGAATGAAAAGCCTGTAGAAAAGGCACGTTTGTTAAAGTTTGCAAAAACAATTTCCACATTTTAAGGATAAATTCTATGAATACATTTAAAAAAGTTCTGGTTACTGGTGGTGCTGGTTATGTGGGTGCTGTCTTAGTACCTCAACTACTAAAAGCTGGGTATGAAGTCAAGGTTTTAGACCTCTATCTTTATGGCAAAGATGTATTGGCACAAGTCAAAAATCATCCCCATTTAGAAGAGATTGAAGGAGATATCCGCGATCGACATTTGTTATCAAAAATTATGCCCGGATGTGATGCAGTTATTCATTTAGCTTGCATTTCTAACGATCCTAGTTTTGAATTAGATCCAACCCTAGGGCGATCGATTAATTATGATGCCTTTTTTGACTTGGTAGATGTGTCTAAAGATGCAGGAGTGAAGCGGTTTATTTGTGCCTCTTCTTCCAGTGTTTATGGTATCAAAGAAACAGAAAATGTGACAGAAGATTTACCATTAATGCCTCTAACGGATTACTCTCGTTACAAGGCTTTATGTGAAGAGGTTCTATTGAGTAAGGGAGAACCAGGATTTACCACTTTAATAGTTCGCCCAGCATCAATATGCGGTTATTCTCCCCGCCAACGATTGGATTTAATAGTCAATATTTTTACTAATCAAGCTATCAACAATGGCAAAATCACAGTGTTTGGTGGTTTGAATAAGCGTCCCAGCCTTCATATTCAAGATATGGTTGACTTTTATCTCAAGTCTCTGGAATGGCCAGATGAAGCCATTGATGGCAAAATTTTTAATCTTGGCCATGAGAATTATACAGTCAAAGAGATTGCAGATATGACTCGTAAGGTGGTGGGAGACTCAGTAGAAATTGTCACCACACCCACTAACGATCCGCGTTCATACCATATTTCCTCGGAGAAAATTAAACAAGAATTGGGATTTGTCCCTGCACATACGGTGGAAGATGCCATTGAAGATTTAGTGACAGCGTTTAAAGCTGATAAACTTCCTGATTCTCTCACAGATAGCCGTTACTATAACGTGAAAGTGATGAAAGAAATTAACTTCCAGTAAAACTTAACTGCTCTCAGATAGAAGGGTATTTATACCTGATGGGATAAGGAAGGTCGATTAAATAATATGCTTTAACCTCACCCTCGCTTTTTGCAGTGCAAAAATCTTTCCCTCTCCTTATAAAGGCTCACGTGTACACACAAGTAACAAAATTTAGCCAAGCCCTCACGAAAAGCCCCCTAACCCCCAATTTTGGGGGAACAAGATTTTGAAAGTCCCCCAGAATTGGGGGAACAAGAGTTCTCAAAGTCCCCCAGGTACCCCCAAAGTTGGGGGTCACGGGGGCAGGGGATTTAGGGGGCTAAATAGATTGAAACACAAGCCAATAAGACTTGTGTGTACACCGTAGCCTTAATAAGGAGAGGGATGTCCGATAGGACAGGGTGAGGTTCAGTCAAACTAACTACTAAACATCGACACTAAACGATTTGCTGGTTGGGCCATAGCCACATACAAACTTTTTGGTAAAGACCAATTATTACTGGGCTTATTGGGATCAAGATAAAAATTGCATAAACCTGCAATAAACTTTTTCATCTGAGAGATGTCATATCCCCATACTTTTAATGATGGTAGAATTTCGGTTTCTACTATTTCTAATAAACCATCCCGATTACTAGTGACTCTCATGGCATTAAAAATAGTCCATGCCATTTCTAATGCTTCGAGAGTTCCATCATTACCTCCCTCATAAAACCATTCAATATCAAAATCAATCATTCTCACATTTCCCTGGGCATCAATCATTTCATTACCAGTCCAGCGATCGGCATAAATAATTCCCTGTCTGTGAGCTAAATTCATTGCTTGCACAATCTTCGGTAGGAATTTGACTTCTCCAGCTTCGAGAAAATCAAATAAAGTTTTCCCTGTTACATACTCAATCAACATCCAATCTTGATCTGCTTGAATTAATTTTGGCACTGGTAAACCAGCAGCTAATGCCCGTTTGAGAAAATCAACTTCATCAGCAACATTTCTCAGTTTAAATGAACCTCCATTTTGGATGAAACCAGTAGCTTCATACATATACTGCATATAAGCATCCCCAGCTTCATGGGAAATATCCCGCCTGGCACGAAAAACACAGCGATCTGTTGCTGTGGTAATGAATAAAATATGATTAAATAACCCTTCTGTTTGGGGTTTTTCTAGTTTTGCTGTTTTACCCCCAGGTAAATAAGCTAAAGCACATTCCAATCCCTGAGCGATATTTTTTGGCAGGGTATTTTTGAGATTTTCTGCAACTAAATTGTTCATGCTTTTTGACCCAATGCTTGATTATCAATAGCCAAGAAATTAAAAAAATCAACCAGAATTTGATCGTAGTGGGAAGCAAACTCAAGTTGATTGATTTGCGCTCGGCTAAAGTATGCTAATTTCTGACCTTCGAGCAAAGTGGTTTGGGAAATATCTAAGTCCAACTGAGTCCAAAAAATATGTTCATCACACTCTTCCCAAAAGTAAGACTTAAAGAAATTAATTTCACCTAATTCTAGTTCTAATTCTTCCAGTAATTCTCTACGAATCGCTGTTTCTGGAGATTCATTTTCCTCTAAATATCCTCCTAGTAGCGCCCAAGTATTAGGAAAAGGAATCCAGCTTTTATTATCCCGAAGTACAAGTAAAACTTGTTGCTGACTGTTGAGAATAATGATATCAGCCCCTGGTGCTTCTCTCATCTCAAATTTTATTTAATCAACTTTGGTAATTATACAACATATTTAATCATCCTTTTTTTAATTTATTTTATCAGTTTTTTTAATACAGATAATATTCCTTGAGCATATTCATTTTCTTCGATTTGAGGGTGTAGTTTTTTAGCTTCCCTGGTAGCATTTCCTACTAGATAACCATGTTTAACGGTTTGCAGCATTTCAATATCATTACCACTTTCCCCAAAGGCTATGGAATTTTGATAGCTGACATTTGTCTGGTTTAAAATAAAGTCAACTATTTGTTTTTTACCTGTGCCATCTGGGATAAAATCAACATCATAACAATTGTTTGGATCGCCTGATAATGGGTTACATTGACTAATATTGACTGCAATGCCAGCCTTGCTGACTAAGTTTTTTATTTTCGATAATACTTGGGCATCAATTAGGTGATTTTGCTGGTGGTAGTAATAACTTTTTAAAAAACTACTATCTTCTATTTGCGGCTGTGGAATCAAATTGATATTGTCTAATTTTAAAATATCAATTAAATTATGAACTAATGTATCTGAAAATCCAGTTTTCATGAGATAATTTTCCCATACTTTATCTTTTTTACCAGACTGTTTTTGATTAAAATAGATTAGTTCAGTACCTAAACTACTAGCAATAAAATGGGGTAATAATCTCAATCCACATTTATTGATTTTATCAAATACTGAAGTTAAACTACTGCCAGTAACCCAACCAAAAAAAATTTGTTGTTCGGATGTTTCGTTTAATAAATATTCCTCCAGTTCGTGCAGGTCATTTTTCTGACAATCGGTATTTTGATGAGCCAGATAAGTTTCATCAAAATCTGTAAAAACAGCGTATTTTGGTTCTGGAACAAAAGGTAACAATTGGATATTATGTTGAAAATTTTTCATACAATGTTTCTATCATTATCTTAAAAATTCAAGAATCAAGAGTTATATCAGGTTCGCCTAATTAGTTACGATTGAATGATAAAAAACCGCAGAGACTCAGAGGAAGCAGAGTTAGAGGGACAGAGAGGGAAGCAACAAATAACGATATGACAAGGTATCACAAATAGCTAATCATTCTCAAATTGTAAGTCCAAATTTGAGAATAATTAACTTAGTTCGGTCAGAATATTTAATTTTCAACAGTTGCCAGAGACACTGGCTCAACATCATTGTCGTTACGCAAATATTTCTGTAAAAATACAAACATTGTCATCATTTTCGCGAACATAAACAATATAATTGAGAGCCATAAAATATAATTATTGTGGAAATACCAACCGGCTATAGCTGATGGGATAAACCCAAATACAGCAGAGATTATACTGACATTGCGAATAATTTTTCCTTCTGCTAAACCTAAGAAAAATCCTTCCAGCATTGAGGCCACTGAATTGAATACCAGTATGAAACATATACACCAAATATAGTTATCAATATGTTCGGTAATTTCCCTATGATTGGTTAATATGCCAAAAACTATTTGAGGAAAGAAAACGCAAGCTGTAGCTATAATCGATCCGATAAACAAGCTACTGACAATTGAGATTTTCAGTAAGGGGACAAACTTATGTTTTGAGTCTTTACCTTTAAAGTTTCCACTTAAGCTTTCGGTAGCAAATCCTAGTCCATTAGTTAAGTAAACATTGAGATGGGTTATCTGTCCTAATAAAGAATTTTGGGTAAAGAGTATGGTACCCATCATGGCACTCAGATTACTAAAAAAAGTAAAGACCGACATTTCAGTGATAGTCCTAATCAGGATATCTCTATTGAGAGCTAAAGTCGCTTTCAAGGCTGAAAAATCCATGATTTGCGGAATGACTGCTTGTATTTGTTGTCGCTTAATTTTTTGACTAGCTAAAATTATGCCGACAAACAACATTAAATATTGACTAGATGCTTGAGATACTCCAGCCCCTGCACTGTTCCAACCCCATTGAACAATAAATAGGTAGTCTAAAATTATATTGGCTGCGTTGCCAATAACTGACAGTATCACAACTTTACCATTCTCCTCTCGCCCCAGCAGCCAACCGATGAGAACGAAGTTGAGTAAAACAGCAGGCGCTCCCCAAATTCGAGCATTAAAATAGTCAATACCGGCGATTTTAACACCAGTATCAGCACTCAAGAGGGAAAAAGCTAACTCTCGTAGAGGATACTGGAAAATTAACAGAGCCGTACCCAATACCAAGGCGATTAAGCCATTGCGTAGCCCCACTAACAGTACAGCTTCTCGATCCTCTGCTCCCACAGCTTGAGCCGTCAACCCAGTAGTTCCCATACGTAAGAACTCAAGAATCAAATAGACGAGGTTAAATAAGATATTAGCTATGGATACCCCTGCTAAGGCATCTATTTCTTGCAGATGGCCCAAAAAAGCCACACTGATTAACCCCGCTAGAGGAATCATCAGATTGGAAAGAATATTGGCGAGTGCCAAACGATAGAAACGAGGTACGAAGTCGTACTGCCCTCGAAATGTTATATTCATAAGTTAATTAAGTATTTAGCTTCCTGTTTGGAATTTAGATCGCTCGCTCGCTGATGTTCCCCATAACCCCACTGGGCTACAAGATAAGTATTTAGGGACTTCCAGAAAATAAATGACCCCTAAAATCATAATGATTAGTCTCGGGAGTGAAAGGACTGCCGAGACTAATGCATTTTGCCAATAAAAGTACCCCAATATCAATGAAGTCCAAAAGAATCCCATCAATGCCTGCTGATTGATAATAATTTAGGCATTGGCGTAGCCCGCCCCAGGCATCGTTTTGAACTCTAGAAAATCAATCATGCTTTGACTCTCGACAAATATTTTGGTCATATCTGCGGTAAGTGTAGGTAAAACCACATTCATCTGGTTCATTTTAAGCAGGTTGTTCAGCTTTTGGTTGCTCGGAACCTGATTCTTCTGTGGGGGGAGTTTTCTTATTTTTATCCTTTTGTTGTTCGCTTGCTTGTTGAACTTGTTGCAGGTGAATATTATTAACTTGATTGATAAACAATTCTACTGCTTCACTTATCCTTTGTTGCTGTTCAACTTCTCCCTCAATGTCATAACAGCGATAAGCTGGTGTAATTCCCAAGATAAATTTTTCTTGCTCTGCTTCTAATAATTCAATAATTGTGTTAGCTACAACTGCATTCTTTTGAAAAGGGAAAGAGGTAACAATACTAGCAACAATAGAAGCGAGAGCAGGGCAAATTACAGGTAGCCATTTCAGCCAAGATTGACTTGCTTCTATTTTATCTACTAGCACCAGAATGGGTGTGATACCTGATAAAATTACAGTGGAAATTTGCAAAATGTAGTAAAGGTTTCTTGCCCAATTTCTAGTTTTTTTATAGTCAGCAATTAATTCTTGACAATACTCCAAAGCTTTAGCTCTAGCCCGGATGATTGCATTATTTTCCAATGAACTACCATCACTTAATAAAGAGGTGTAAATTTCAGCTTGTTTTTTAATCTCAGATTTTTTCGCTGCCTTCCGAGCACTTTCAACTGAGTTTCTGTTGAGTAAAAACAAAAAAATTGCAACAGCTAAAGCTCCGATTCCAATTAGTAAATATTGTTGATTACTAGAATCGAAATAAATGACAACGGCAGCAGCTACAAAAACAGCTGCTAATAGGTAATCGATCAGCTTTAAGAATAAGAGCATTTTTTCACTCGATTGAGAAAATGGATTAGATGTGCAGATAACTTCCCACTCAATTAAAAATTAAGCGAAAAGGCTATCAAAAGATTATATCAAAATATTATTTGTACAAATATTTGTACAAACAAACACAATTATATAACATGAAAGTAGCATAAAATACAAGTTTATTCAGCTGTTAAATCAGTGGACTGACGTAAAATCGGCGTAATTAGGTGATTATGTAAAGCCAACGGTATAACTTTTCGGACTGCGTAGGGTTTCCAGATTTACAACTTCGGGAGTGCTTCCCCATAGGATGTTATCGTCGCAATGATAAATTCTGTTAATGTAAGTCTTGGTAAATACTTGTGCAGAGGCTCAAATCCCCGACTTTTTAGAAAAGTCGGGGATCTAACTTTTCAC
>JASJCX010000272.1 GCA_030065255.1 Calothrix sp. MO_167.B42
TTAGCAATTCGTCTTCGCAGTCAAGCAGACTTAATTGACAACCATCACAGGAAGCAAATTTCCACACTGCTAGTTTCGGTTTTTTATTCATAGCAAATCTTAACTCTGTATATACATTTATACAGTCAGAATATGGGTAATTTGTGCAGAAAAATCTCAAAAATTAAAATATGAGGGCGCTTTTGTTTAGGAATGCAAAATGAATCATTTACGCAACATTTTGTTACACTAAGTTCAGCTCAGTGTGACGTAAATATGTTACCTGTTTCTATTATATATTTAATTCTTCCTGCTTTTCACTTTTCCCTACTCCATCGCAACATTTAGGCAATTTATTCTGGTAAAATGAAGGGGTTGAAGGGTTTACCAATATTGTCTGAAAGCCCTAAATCAGAGTGGGAGATATGGCCAGTATTTTAAACTCTAATTGTAAATAAAAATACTGATATGTTGTCAGCTATTGGGCTTTTTTGTCAACGCTTAAAAGTTTTAATACCATCCATATCTAGCATCATTACATATAAAATAATTGCATCTGGTTTTTCTATTTCGGCTTTTTGAATACACTCAGTTCTCGGGCTTGATGGTATGACTTGCTACTTAACAGCAAGTAGTTTACAAACAAATTTTAGTCACTTCCTGAATATATTGAATGTATATACCTCAACAGATGAATAAAACTTATTTAGGTAAAGTTGCCTCAGTCAGGGGCAGCGTAATCGATGTTCAGTTTGATGAATACCTACCAGAGCTTTATACTCAATTGCAAGCAGGGGAAGATGGCAAAATAATTATTGAAGTTGTCAGCCATCTTAGTACTGAGATAGTTAGGGGTATCGCTTTAACTCCAACTTCTGGTTTAGCTCGCGGTTCTACGGTCATTAATACGGGACATACCTTGCAAGTGCCTGTAGGTCAACACTTGTTGGGTAGGATGTTTAATGTATTTGGACATACTATTGATGGTCAAGAAGCCCTCAGTGGGGGAGAATGGCGTTCTATACATCAAGGTTCTATCTCACTTTCTCAACAATCAACCAAATCGGAAATATTATCAACTGGGATCAAAATTATTGATGTGCTTGCACCTTTGGAAAGGGGAGGTAAAGCCGGATTGTTTGGTGGGGCTGGTGTTGGGAAAACGGTTTTGATTACCGAAATGATTCACAATATGGTTAGCCAACATTCGGGAATTAGCTTATTTTGCGGTATTGGCGAACGCAACCGAGAAGCGGAAGAACTTTACCGAGAAATGCAAGATACTGGTGTTTTGGATAACACTGTTTTAATGTTTGGTCAAATGAACGAACCGCCGGGAGCAAGGTTTCGTATAGGTCACGCAGCAATGACAATGGCTGAATATTTCCGTGATGATGCCCGACAAGATGTATTACTTTTAATCGATAATATTTTTCGGTTTATTCAAGCAGGCCAGGAAGTTTCCGGTTTGATGGGACAATTGCCTTCTCGGGTTGGCTATCAACCAACTCTTTCGACGGAATTAGCTGAGTTAGAAGAACGAATCAGCAGCAATGCTAGAGGTGCAATTACTTCGGTGCAGGCGGTTTATGTGCCAGCAGATGATTTTACCGATCCCGCAGCAGTTCACACATTTGGTCATTTATCTGCATCAATTGTACTATCGCGTAAACGTGCGAGTGAGGGGTTTTATCCAGCAGTTGATCCCCTGCGGTCTAGCTCTAAAATGTTAACACCAACAATTGCAGGTAAACGTCACTATCAGCTAGCCCAAGCCGTGCGTCAAACTTTAGCAAATTATGAAGATTTGAAAGATATCATTGCCATGTTAGGCATTGAAGAGTTATCGGTAAATGATAGGAAAACAGTGTATCGAGCCCGACGATTGGAAAGGTTTTTAACTCAGCCATTCTTTTCTACGGAGCAGTTTATTGGTAAAGCGGGTAAATTGGTGAGTTTATCGGCAGCACTTGATGGTTGCGAACGGATTTTAAATGATGAGTTTTCCGATTATTCAGAAGCAGCACTTTATATGATTGGTAAAATTAATGAAGTCAAGTAATGAGTAATGAGTAATGAGTAATGAGTAATAAGTAGAAAAAGCTAGAGTCATCAAACAAGAAGAGATCAAAGATTACAGTCGGTAATTATGATGAAACTCAAAGTATTGTTGCCAACAGAAGTATTAATCAATGAAGCAGCGAGCAAAATTACGGCTGAAGCTGAAAATGGCTGTTTTTGTCTGTTACCCAATCATGTTGATTTTGTAGCTGGATTGGTTCCGGGATTATTGTTATTTGAATCAAGGGAAGGAGAAGAAATTTTTCTGGCGGTGGATGAAGGGATTTTGGTGAAATGCGGCTTGGAGGTGTTGGTATCGGTACGCAATGCCATCAGGGGAACTGATTTAGAAACTTTGAAAAATACTGTAGAACAAGAGTTTCAGAGCTTGGATGAACGAGAAAAGATGACTCGCGGTGCATTAGCGAAATTAGAAGCTAGTTTTATACGAGGTTTTCTGGAGGTAGGGGGTAAACCATGAAATCGAAGCCATCAAAAAAATCTGATGAACCTTGGGAAGATTTTCACCAACAGGTAAGCGCCAAATCACAACGCAAGCTCAAAGCACGACGAGAAGGAAATCACACCGTTTGGTTTGGTTTGGGGATGTTTGGGATTGTTGGTTGGTCCATTGCAATTCCAACTTTGCTCGGTATAGCCTTGGGGGTTTGGATTGATACTAACTTTCCGAGTCAATATTCTTGGACTTTAATGCTGTTGTTTGTGGGTGTTGTTTTTGGTTGTATTAATGCTTGGTATTGGATTCAACGCGAACGTAGCGATAATTGAATCAGTGTATACTTTGCCGCTAGTAATTTTATTAATGGGTTTGGCACTTACCCTTGCCATCTTAATTAAGACTTTATTAGCGAAAATTGGTATTCCTGCATTGATTGGTTATTTAACATTAGGATTTCTGCTAAAATTGGCAGATGTACAGTGGAATTTTCTTTCAACAGAAGCCAAAGAAATTTTTGAATTTCTCGCCGAGATTGGGATTATTTCCTTGCTATTTCGGGTGGGATTGGAAAGCGATTTATTAGGATTATTACGTCAGTTACCCAAAGCTTGCGGAATTTTTATTGGCAATGTTTTACTTAGTGGTTTTTTGGGTTTTTTAACTGCTTATTTTGTATTAAAAATAGCCTTGATACCCAGTTTGTTTATTGCTACAGCCTTTACTGCTACTAGTGTAGGGGTGTCCGTGAGTGTTTGGCGTGAGAAAAACGCAATTCATTCTCCCAATGGGGAAATTCTGCTGGATGTGGCAGAATTAGATGATATAGCTAGCGTTATTTTAATGGCTTTGCTATTTGCAATTGCTCCCTTACTATACAATGGTAACGGTACCACAGCCTCCTTATTTTCCACCATTGTTCTGACATCCAAACTATTTTTTATTAAAGCGATTTTCTTTGGTACTTTGTGCCTGTTATTTTCCCGCTACATCGAAAGAAATTTGACTAAGTTTTTTAGCAAAATCGAAAAGCCCCCCGATCCCATGTTAGAAGTAGTTGGGGTGGGATTTGTGATTGCTGCCCTGGCTGGATTGCTCGGCTTTTCCGCCGCTATCGGCGCATTCTTTGCTGGACTCTTATTTAGCCGCGATCCTGAAGCAGTGAAAATGGATGCCTCTTTTGGAGCATTATATGAACTTTTTACGCCATTCTTTTTTATCGGTATTGGCTTGAATATTGATCCCCACGCATTGAATACAGGTTTGATAATAGGCTCAATTCTGCTGATAGCCGCAGTTGTCGGTAAGCTAGTTGGTGCTGGAATTCCCGCCTTTTTTTCCACGGGTTGGACTGGTGCTACTCTCATTGGTTTTAGCATGATCCCCAGGGCAGAAATTGCTATGATTGTCATGCAACGAGGATTGATATTAGGAGATTGGGCTGTTCCTCCTAATGTATTTGCTGCAATGGTTGTCGTCTGTGCAGCAACTAGCATTATAGTACCGATTGTTTTACATTCTCTACTTGGAAAATTACTACTTCAGGAGGAGTAAAAATGAATTATTCCATGCATCTACTGTTAGCTTTAACTCTTGGGTTTGGATTAGGAATTTTTTACTTTACCAGTCTGTGGGTAACAGTCAGGCAACTACCAACAACACAACAACCAATATTGTTAATTATAGGTAGTTTACTCAGTCGTTTAAGTATCGCTATATTTGGCTTTTACTTAGTGATGGATGGAAGTTGGAAGCGGTTGTTGATTGCTTTGTTGGGCTTTGTTTTAGCGCGCAGTATTTTAATTAGGCGCTGGCAGCCGAAGCATTTTTTTAAGTAACTAGTACACATCGGCGTAAATAAACCTACCATCTGAAATAGCACAAAAGCCTATTATCTCAGCTTTCTTTCTTTTTACTTTTTACTTTTTACTTTTGCCTTGTTGTACTAGTAATTATTTTCCCTCACCCTACTTTTCTTTTCCGGAAATAGGAAACAGGGAACAGGGAACAGGGAACAGCAAGAATGTCTTAGTTTCACCCTTTGCAAAGGAGATTTCATAATTTTGTTAACATAGCTCTTCAATTAGAAATATTTTGACTTTGAGATTATGGATTACACATATCAGTGAAATCAGTGGAATCAGTATAATCTGCGATCAACTATTTCCCTTTTAGGGTACTCACCATTAACTTCTTATTTAAATCATGGAAATTAGTCCTGACAATATTGTGTATTGGCAATCAGGTATAATTACCTTAAATGCCACGATTTTATTTACTTGGTTAGTAATGGCATTTTTAGTAGTAGTTGCTTGGTTGGTGACTCATAATTTATCAGCAAATCCCAAAATATCCCAGTGGCAAAGTTTATTAGAAATAATTGTTGAGGGGATTGCCAACCAAATTCATGAAGTAAGTCAACAAGAACCAAAAGAATATATCGGTTTTATTGGGACTTTATTTCTGTTTATTGCGGTTTCTAATACCCTGGCAATTGTACCCGGATATCAGCCACCGACTGGTTCGCTGTCAACCACAACAGCTTTGGCTTTGTGTGTATTTGTCGCTGTACCATTGTTTGGAATTATGAAGCGGGGGGTAATTGGATATTTAAGAAATTATATTCAACCCACAGTATTTATGTTGCCATTTAATATTATTGGGGAATTCTCCCGCACCCTAGCATTAGCGGTAAGGTTATTCGGCAATATTATGAGCGGTACCATGCTTGTAGGCATTCTTTTATCACTTGTGCCGTTGTTTTTCCCTATTGTTATGCAAGCATTAGGATTAGTATTTGGACTAATTCAAGCATATGTTTTTGCCATGTTGGCAATGGTATATATCGCTTCGGCAACTAGCACTCAACGACAAACTCAAAAACAATAGTTAGAAATGATAAATTAAGGCTGATAAATCAGAAATTAAATGTTTATCTCATTCATTGGTAATTGGTAACTTAAATATGGATAATCTTGGTTTAATTGGTGTGGCATCTATTGTAACTGCTGGGTTAACAATCGCAATTGGTTCCATAGCACCGGCATTGGGTGAAGGAATGGCCGTTGCCCGTGCTTTAGGGGCAATAGCTCAACAGCCAGATAAGGCGAATGTCATTACCCGTACCCTTTTCGTCGGTTTGGCAATGATTGAATCTACTGCTATTTATTGCTTTGTGGTGACGATGATTTTGTTGTTTGTTAATCCATTTTGGAATCATTTTAAAGGAGGATAAGCCGTGCTCATTAATTGGTTTACGGTTATCGCCCAAATTATTAACTTCCTGATACTGGCTTTTTTACTTCAGCACTTTTTATATAAGCCCATATTGCAAACGATCAAAAAACGGCAAGCAACGATTGATGCACAATGGGAGAAGGCAAAAATTGCCCAAGCAGAGGCACAAAAGGAAGCGGATAATTATCATCAACAGCAACAAGAATTACGGCAGAAACAAGAAACGATGATGGCACAAATGCGGGCAGAAGTTGAGGAGGAACATCAAAAGTTGCTGATTAAAGCACGTCGAGAAGTAGAAGAAACCCAGGTACAATGGAGGGAAGCACTGGCACAAGAACAAAATGATTTTATCCATTATTTGCGCCAACAAATAGCACAGCAAACCAATATAATTGCACGTCATGCTTTGCAAGATTTAGCAAGTGTAGATTTAGAACAACAAATGATTGCTAGCTTCTGTCAGCGTCTGCAAAAAATTGACGATCGCCAAAGACAAATAATTTGCCAATCCCAACTAAATTCCCATCAACCTATCATTATTAAAAGTAGTTTTCAAATATCTCCAGAAAGTCGGCAACAAATAACCAAGACTTTGCAAAATGAAGTTGTGAGCAACAATAATTTAGAGTTTCAGAATTCCCCCGATTTACTTTGCGGGATTGAAATTAGACTGGCAGAATATGTAATTTCCTGGAATTTAGATGATTATTTACAGACATTAGAGTCGCATTTTCAAAAATTATCAGGAAGAAATTAGTGATTACTTTTATACTGCCCAAAGATTACCAATGAAAAAACCGCAGAGGCACAGAGAACGCAGAGAATAGAGAGACGGAGGAGATGGATAATCTTAAACCACCGAAGGGAGTAATAAATGAAAAGTTTTTAGTATTTATAAAACTCTTATAGCAATGAACATATTGGGTAGGACAGTATTATTTGACTCAATAACTGTCACCGAAGAGGCAGGTGTGGGGAGTGTGGGGAGTGTGGGAGGTTTAACCATCAACTATCAACCATCAACCATCAACTATCAACTATCAACTCTTAACTCTTCACTCTTAACTCCGAACTGTCAATCGTCAACCGTCAACTATCAACTATGAAAGAAAACCCCAAACCATTGCAATCCGTTATAGATGATACATTTTTAGCCTTCAATCAAGTATTAAATGATTACCATACCCAGATAAATATCCAGGAAATTGGTATGGTCAAATCTGTAGGGCGAAGTATTGCCCACGTGTCTGGTTTACCAAGTGTTAAGGCAGATGAACTGCTTTATTTTCCCAAAGCTTCAATGAAAAAACCTTTATTAGGAATTGCTTTTAATCTAGATCCTGATGAAATTGGGGTGATTCTGTTAGGAGAAAGCGAACATTTACAAGCAGGTGATGAAGTTTACAGAACTGGGAGAGTGATGGATGTGCCAGTGGGAGAGGCATTTCTCGGTAGAGTTGTGGATGTGATGGGTAATGCTTTAGATGAGGAGGGGAGTATTAAAATTACACAACGCTGGCCTGTGGAACGGGAAGCGCCGCCAATTATGAACCGCGCCCCGGTAACGGAACCTTTGCAAACTGGATTAAAGGTGGTGGATGCCCTAATTCCTGTTGGTAGGGGACAACGAGAGTTGATTGTGGGGGATAGACAAACAGGGAAGACAACAATTGCCCTCGACACTATTATCAATCAAAAAGATAAAAACGTGATCTGCGTTTATTGTGCCATCGGGCAACGGGCTTCAGCAGTGGCAAAAGTAATTGATACTTTACGCCAACAAGGGGCGATGGAATACACGGTTGTTGTAGTTGCTTCTGGACAAGACTCTCCAGGATTGCAGTATATTACGCCCTACGGAGCAACCACAATGGCAGAGTATTTTATGGAACAAGGACGCGATGTGTTAATTGTCTATGATGATTTTACCCATCATGCCAGGGCTTATCGAGAACTGTCACTGCTGCTCCGTCGCCCTCCCGGTAGAGAAGCTTATCCGGGAGACATTTTTTATATTCATCCCGTAGATGGGTTGAGCGTTCCAACAACCGTGAATTAATATAAAAAATGTCTCCCGGATAAGCTTCTCTACCGGGAGGGCGACGGAGCAGCAGTGACAGT
>JASJCX010000273.1 GCA_030065255.1 Calothrix sp. MO_167.B42
TGCTCAATTCGCTGTTTGAGTCTAGCTGTGGGGATTTGCACAAATTGTTGATTTTGTTTCTTACCCAAATTAATTTCTTGTTTGATTCCTTGTCCCCAACCAAACACAACTCGCCCAATCCGATTTTCTAAACAATGGGTAATAACTATGCGAGCAGTTTTATTAATCCCATCTCTAACTTGACGATTGCGTTTTTCAGTAATAGCAGCAAGTTTATTTGACCAAAATCCTTGGGGTTTATTCTCTTTAATTGTTGCTACTTGTTTGTTATACCAACGATTGAGACTTTTAATATGTTTACCATCAACGATAAAACTTGTACCAATATTATCAACACAAGTTAACCAATTATTTAAACCGTGGTCAATGCCTAAAATTCTACTTTTATCTACATCAGATATTACAGCCTCAGTTTGATAGACAAACTCTGCATAAAAGCAGCGATTTCTCGGCAAAATCCTGACTTCTCTAATGGACTCAAACTTCAAATTTGACGGCATAGGTATGGTGAAAGAATCTAACTTAAACCATACTTTTACAGTTTGACCAAGAGGAATTCTGATTTGCCCATCTTCGATTAACCTTAACCCTTGCTTGGGATAGGTAACACTATTTAAACCGTTCTTTCTATACTTTGGTGGTCTAGGTTTTTCTAATAGCTCACCACGTTGATACAAAGCATTAAGTTGTTTAAAACTAGCAAAAGATTCATACACAGAACGACACAACTGTTGTGCAGATTGAGAATAGAGGGTTTGGAAATGACGATTTGATTTCATTTGGTTATCCAACTCAAATTTAGTGATGTAGCGTTTAGCTTTAAACCAAATTTGGCGGGCATAGTAGAGAGCGCAATTTGACAACTTATTAGATTGGGAGCAAATAAATGATAAAATTGCTTTGAAATCTGGATTTGGGTGAATTAAAACCTGCTGACAACCGTACAAACAAATCACCTCCTTAATATTATCTATTATCCCATGATCTGGGGACGGGTGAACGAAATTTTGGGTGGTATTTCTAGCTAGGGTCTGCTGAATAAGTATAAAACATTGATAAATCAATGCATAAGGGCTATTTTTTGGAAAATAAGTGCAAGGAAATTAGGATTTTAGGTTTAAAATCCTTGCACCTGGTATTTTTTTGCAGGTAAAAAAATAAAAACAAAGAGGCTGTAACTATTGCCTATTGCCTATTGCCTATTCCCGTTCGGACTTCGGCGTGAGCTCAGACGTTCGGCGAAGCTCAGTCGAGCCGTCGAACGCTGAGCTCACGGCCGAAGCCTACCCCCACCAAAAGACTTTTTGTTGCAAGCCCTAACCATTAACTATCAACTATCAACTATCAACTGTCAACCGTCAACCATCAACCATCAACCATCAAAAACGTCCTAACGCAGGCTGGCTATAGCTATATTTATATCTACCCTTTAACCTTAAGTGGCAAAGAAACAATAAAAGTAGAACCCAATCCCACCTCGCTTTGAACCATAATATCTCCCCCCATTAGTTGACAAAAGTAACGACTAATGGCTAAACCCAATCCCGTACCGCCATACTTTTTAGTTGTGGAAGCATCTCCTTGGGTAAAAGGTTGAAATAATCGTTGTTGTTGTTGATCGGACATACCAATGCCCGTATCGCTGACAGTAAAATTAATCATTGTCTTTGGCTCATTTCTTGATACATTTCCATTTTCAATCTTGACGCTCAAACTGACTTTTCCATAAGTTGTAAATTTAGCAGCATTACTCAGTAAATTTAACAGTATTTGTCGCATCCGCGTTTGATCGGCGTACATAGTCCCTAGTTGGGGATCGCAATTCAACTCTAAGCAGTTACCATTTTGATCCATGGCTGGTTTGACGGTTAAAACTAGATTATTAATCAAAGTTTTGACATCAAATGTCTCTGGATATAGAGTCATTTTCCCGGCTTCAATTTTGGATAAGTCGAGAATATCGTTGATCAACTCCAATAAATGTTTACCTGCTGTATTAATTGTTTCCAAGTCAGTGACAAAATCTCCAGATAAGCCTAAATCAGCAGCATCATCTTGTAACAATTGACTTAAGCCAATCACAGCATTGAGGGGTGTACGCAGTTCGTGGCTGACATTGGCTAAAAATTGGCTTTTGGTCTTACTAGCGGCTTCTGCTTCTTCCTTGGCTTGTTGGAGTTGTTTGGTACGCTGAGATACTCTTTCAATCAGGCGATTCAGAGATTTGGCTAATAAACCAATTTCATCATCTGTAGTTACAGGGGCTCGTAAATCGAAATTAGATTTTTTTGCTACTTGCTCGGCAATTTGAGTTACCGTAATCACAGGCTCGGCAATTGCCCGTGAAGTTCGCCAAGCAACTACTGCGGCAATCGCCACAGAAAGTAACATACTCAAAATAGAGATTAATCTCTCAACTAATTTGGCTTCTTCTAATTCTTTAGCCCGCTTCTGTTCCCGAGATTTGGCACTTTGTAAAATTTTGCCTAATTTTTCTGACGACAATTCCAATTGTATGGCTATGTTGCCACCCATGATTGCCAGTAATTTTTTCTGTTGTTGTGATAATTGCTCGGACTGCTGTGGATTTTGCTCAACCTCTTCTAATATGGGCTGAATTTGCAGAAAATAGGTTTCTAAATTTTGGGCATATTCTTCTAATAAAGTTTTTAAAGTTTCTTGATTAGCAGCTAAATCTCGGGGATAACGGTTAACAAATTTAGCTATGCTAGGCTGTAATTCTTTGGCTTTGTTAATATACTGGAGAAATTTCTGTTTTTTAGCAGCTAGTCTGGCTGGATTGCTTAATGCGGCAGCTAAATTCGCACTCTGCAATTGTGCCCCAGCCACTGCATTTTGGTAGCTAGTCAGGAGTTGGGTTTGTGTTTGGGCACGATAAAATTCCCTAATTTCTCGTCCTCGATAGAAATTAGCACTTACGAACCCAGTTAAAGAGCCAAAAAAACCAATCCCAATTGCTAAAAAGTAACCATAACCTATTTTTTGATGGATACGCCAAGAACTGGCTTTTAGTTTCCGACTAGATGGAAATTCTATAGTCGGAAGCTCGTCCGTCGAGGGCTGCTCGGCTGACATATCTCGATTTTTTAAACTATTGTCAACAGCGGTTGGCTTTCGAGTTCGCATCCCTCAAATCTCCTTGCCCTTCCGCAAAAGTTACCACATCTTCACCAAGCTATTAAAGAAAATTGATTACTGATTCACAAATTCATAATCTTTTTTTTATAAGTAGAGCAAATTACTGCTCAAAAATTGGTTTAATTCCATTGCTGATTGTTAAATTAACACACTACGAAGGTAGTATCACTAATCATGCCTTAGAGATGGGATTTTGCGGACATTTTTTAGATTGCTAAAATCCAACATAAACAACGGATTATCAACAACGGATGACCTGTTTTCCAAAATTCTTTGACTCTCCATATGATAACGAAAACCTCCAAGGACTACCAGAATTTATCATCTGCATTTATACTCTGGTGTCTGGAGGTATAAGATTAATTTAATCAAACCCAATTACTACCCACATTATTCTGATGATAGGTAGTAATATGTGGATTTTGCCGCAAATGGCTACTTAGATAGTTACTAAGCGATCGCAGTAGCTTGTTTTTTAATAGCGGCTGCCTTCAACAATTCTGCCTTGTCGGTACGTTCCCAAGGTAAATCTAAATCATTCCGCCCAAAATGACCGTAAGCTGCGATGTCCTGATAAAAACGTCCGCCTCGTTCTTTGGGTAGATTAGACAAGTCAAAGGTATGGATAATTCCAGCAGGGCGCAGTTCAAAGTTCTCTTGAACTAGCTCTAGTAGGACTCGTTCGTCCACTCTACCAGTACCAAAAGTTTCCACAAAAATACTCACTGGTTTAGCAACACCAATGGCATAACTGAGTTGAACTTCACACTTTTGTGCCAAACCTGCTGCCACAATGTTCTTAGCCACATAACGGCAAGCATAAGCAGCAGAGCGGTCTACCTTTGTGGGGTCCTTACCGGAGAAAGCACCACCACCATGGCGAGAATAACCACCGTAGGTATCAACAATAATTTTCCTACCAGTTAAACCAGCATCACCTTGGGGACCACCAACCACGAATTTACCAGTTGGGTTAACAAAGTAACGGGTCTGGGAATCTGGTTTAATTTCCAAATCGCCAAATACTGGCTCAACTACCTTAGACCAGAGGTCTTCCTTAATTTTTGCCAATATCCCTGCATCATCCTTAATATCCCCAATGCTAGGAGCATGTTGGGTGGAAATTAAGATGGTATCAATACCAACAGGTTTGCCGTCTTCATAAATCACAGAAACCTGTGTTTTACCATCGGGACGGAGATAGCTTAATTCGCCAGTCTTGCGAACTGCTGCTAATCGCCGAGCAATACGATGGGCAAGGCTAATGGGCAAAGGCATCATCTCTGGAGTTTCGTTACAAGCAAAACCAAACATAATACCTTGGTCACCAGCACCAACCTTGTCGAATGTTTCATCGCTTGACTCTTGGCGAGTTTCGTGGGCGCTGTCTACCCCCTGGGCAATATCAGGAGATTGTTCGTCTAGGGCAATGAGAATGCTAGCACTATTGGCAGAAAAGCCATTGTCAGCATCTACATAACCAATTTCGGCAATTTTTTGGCGGGCAAGATTAATGTAATTGACATTAGCTTTAGTGCTAATTTCACCAGTTATCAGCACCAAACCTGTATTGACTACAACTTCTGCTGCTACACGACTACTGGGGTCTTGGGCCAAAATCGTATCGATAATGGTATCGGAAATTTGATCGCAGACTTTATCTGGATGTCCTTCGGTCACTGACTCGGAGGTAAATAGATAGCGATTAGACAAATTCAATTCCTCCTCAAAAAACATTCAATTGCCTAGATTTTTACACCTAGATTGGCAATTTTAATATTATATGGGATTAAATCATAACAATATTTTTGCTACTAACACTGACTATTTTTTTATCTTCATCCAAATTGCTAACTTTCTAAAGCATATTTTGAGAATCAATGAAATTTATTCTAGTTTATGCCGATCGGGGAACATGATCTGGTATCTTGCCCAATAATTCAGTACTAAATATCAAAGTATGCAATATGTGCAGTATTCGTCCGCACATGATATAAGCTGATTCGATACCAGTAGCACAAGACCTAAAAACATAGAAATAGGGTACTTAATTATAAGTACCCCCGTTCCATTGTAATTGACAACCAAATATTGTCGTCTTATGCTTTCATTGCTAACTGCGCTTCTGGGGATGTTAGCTGCTCATAGGCCGAACGCATCTTTAGACCTGTTAAAACCTGGAATAGACCAGTTCCATTGTTAGAACCAGGGTACTCACGGTGCTGTAGCAATAAATGAGTCATCTCACCTTGATATTTGGTGGATGTATTGCTCAGATGGGTTTCGATGTAAATTACCTCATCGAGATTGTCAAACTGACCATCAACCTCTAGCACAGATACGTAACGACCGTAGTAAACATCGGAACCATAGTACATTTGCATACCAGGGTAAGAACAAGTCAGTTTCCGTCCACAAGGAGTCCATTGAATTGTTGATCCTTCGTCAAAGAGGTAAACTGGCTTAAACCCTTCTTTATCTTCCCTTTGTAGCATCCGCACCCGCAGGACTTTGCGCTCCTTATCATCTTTAATCAAGTTTGTGGGTAATACTTGAATGACTACATCCGCAAACTCTCTTTGTGGTTCTATGTAGTTCTGGAAATCAGGCTTGCGGGAGTTAATCGCCGCCAGAACATCTTCATAACGGTGACCCCTTTCTGCCATGTCCCGTTGAATTTTCCAGGCAATTTTGACTTCATCGCTGATGTCTAAATAAACACTGAAGTCTAATAGTTCTCTCACCCGTTCGTCATATAGGGGATGGAGCCCTTCAACCACAACAATATGATTTGGCTCTACCCGTTCGGGCGGATCGATTTCACCAGTTTCATGGTTATAGATTGGCTTATCAATTCCTTGACCATTTTTGAGCATTTTGATTTGCTCATACATCAAGTCAAAATTGTTAGCTCTAGGATCTAGTGCAGTAATTCCTGTTGCTTTACGTTGCTTACGATCTAGGGAATGATAATCATCCAAACAGATAACTGTCATAAATTCTTCGCCAAATAAATCTATGAGGCGACGTAAAAATGTAGATTTACCACAACCCGAGTCCCCAGCTACTCCTATGAGTACAACCCTTTCTGGCGTATTTGTCATAAATATCCCCTCTAAAAATACTAAAAAATGATTCACAAATGGTATATTTCCGTTCACCGTTTATTAGTGGACAGTCCCTTGTCAATCAATATTTTTTTCAAACAGCAGTTTTGAAGCCAGGGGTTGACCCCTTTGGTTTATCCTGCATTATCCTTACCTAGCACCAGAAATAAAAAGTAATAACTTAGTAGTATTTTTTACTTGTCATTACTATAATTAATCTGTTGCCGCTAAGTATTTAGTCTTAATGATATATTGGATTTTAACAGAAGGGGTTATTCTATACAAGGCATCAACCAAACAATTCATACTCATGGTTGAATGGGGATAAAAGGTATATTTGTCAGTACAGAATATTTCCTGTAATCATGTGTGATGTGGAGTTTCCTTGTCGATCAATTTAGTGTGCGCTCCTAGTCTCGAAAAAAGATATAATGCGGAATTTTATGCAGTTTTACTTGAGACTACTAAGAATCCAGCTCGATGCTGCAATGGAATTTCATCATTCAATTAGTAACAGTAACTCTCACCTGTTGCATGGGTGCAATGCATAGATTACAACAAAAAACAAATATTAAATCCTCATAGGCAACATGGGAATAACCTATTTAGGACTTATGCAACACCGCATATATTTTAATATGGGGTGTGCCATCCGGCATTAAAATATTTGAACGTAGCAATGAGACTTGTAGTGTCGCGCACTAACCACATGATTGTGACACCCAGCTTTAGTCCCGTTATTAACACAAACAAAATAAGCAAATAGGTTTTAGGCTAAGTCGTTGGGAATAGTAAAAACTAACCTCCCTATAGGAAGGTTGACATATGTTTCACATCAAGTAACACTTAATTAAAGTTGCTAATATTACCTTAAAGATCGGGTTTAAAGCCCCGTGCTTCTAGCACGGCTTTTATGGTATTGTTCATTTAGCGGTAAAGCGCACATATAAAAGACGCAGTAGGTCAAGCGGACAGTCCCTGATCCGGAACCCTGGTAGTATAAATCCTAAATCTTGTACTAAATGTGGGGACAAAACGAAAAATCGATAAACCATTCCAAGCGCGGTCGGGCAGCCCGTGTTAGCTTGTGGACGTATCCAAACGGGGGATTTAAGTGCTTGCATTTAGGTTCTAGGGAGGACGGATGAAGCAAGAATCCTCGCACCTTTAGGTCGAGGAGTGTCAAATCTAGCTATGGGTTAATTGTATAAAAATACTCATTAAAAACCCTTGAGCGGTGAGTCTCGAAGCCTGGCGTAGAAATTCAGACGTTTTTTAGACAAGGGATGAAAGCGGTTTGAGTTTACTATTAACATTCTCAGAAAGACTAATCCTGTAACTTAATAAGTGAACAGGTGTGTGTATTGCCATGCCTATACATCTTTGGCGAGTGTACTTCAAGCAAGGTATTGGCAAAAAAAATGCCTTATTTCCAAATAGTATTAGCTTTGTGTGACTGAAATTCGGTAAACTACAAGCATATATTTGGTAAGGATTTTTTGAATTAGGTTAAGTAAATTTGGAGTGGTAGAAGGAATGTACAATCAAGGTGCCGTTGAGGGTGCTGCCAA
>JASJCX010000274.1 GCA_030065255.1 Calothrix sp. MO_167.B42
ATGGCTCAGGTCAGACTCGAACTGACGACCAAGGGCTTATGAGTCCCCTACTCTAACCAACTGAGCTACTGAGCCAGACGCTTCCGATTATCAAATATATCATATGAATTAGGTTATGTCTAGCTTTGGCAAGGATAATTTGGAAATTGTTCCCTGGGGACTGAATTGATGTTCTAGTACTTGACCACATAGGTTATGAGGGGTTACAGATCCCCGACTTCTTTAAGAAGTCGGGGATCTAAATTCCCACAAGTCCTCACCGCAACGCCCCCTAACCCCCATTCATTGGGGGGACAAGAATTTTCATGCGTCCCCATTCTACCCTCATTCATTGGGAGTCACGGGGGCTGGGGGTTAGGTTTCAACGGGGAAATATATCCCAACCTAAGCCTTCACAACCTCAGCAAAACGAATTTTCAAATAATCTTCCTCCATTTTTGCTCCACCAGGTTGTAGGGCAGCTAAGGCTTGGGGCAAAACTAAATTGCGGCGATGATTGCCAATTCTAATATTTAATTCATCGCCACTCTTACTTAATTGAATTTGGTTTTTGGGAATTCCAGGTAAATATAGTTCCAAACTATATTGATTTTGCTCTTGGACTACACGAATTGTATTTTCTTTGTAATACACCTGAGCCGGATCTTCATCTTTATAGAGCGTCTCTTTTAGCCTTTCTAGGGCCTCCATGCCACACATCTCCTGGGAAAATAGTGGTACTTCCTTTACAGGTAAGGGATGGAAATTATCGTGGATTTCCTGGCGATATTGCTTTTGATTTTCCTTCCATTTCTGGAAAAACGGATCTTCAACTTCATCCGGAATAATCCGATTGGCTACGACTAAATCCGTAGAAACATTATATAAGCTCAGATAAGCATGGGCCCGCAAGGATTCTTTAATTACCATCTTTTCTGGATTGGCAATTAAGCGGACGGAGGTTTGACTATTGTCTGTGAGGACTTTCTCAAGAGCCTCAATTTGTTCGTAAAATTCATAGGGAGCATCCATTACCTCTTTATCAGGTAAGGAAAACCCAGCAATGGGCTTAAATAATGGCTCTACTAAGGGCCTAAGGGCGACTGATATATTTTGGAAAGGTTTGTAGAAGCGGCGCATATACCAACCACCAACCTCTGGCAAACTCAACAATCTTAATGCCGTACCCGTAGGAGCAGAATCAATAATTAAAACGTCAAAATCCCCCTCATCATAGTGACGTTTCATTCTTACCAAGCCGAAAATCTCATCCATGCCCGGTAGAATTGCCAATTCTTCGGCTTGTACCCCTTCTAACCCCCGTGCCTGTAAAACTTGAGTAATATAACGCTTGACACTGCCCCAATTTCCCTCTAGCTCCATTAAGGCATCCAATTCTGCACCCCATAGGTGAGGACGAATTTGTTGGGGCTCGTGCCCCATTTCCATATCAAAGCTATCTGCGAGGGAGTGAGCAGGGTCCGTGCTCAAAACTAGTGTACGATAGCCTAGTTCTGCACAACGTAGTCCGGTGGCAGCAGCAACGGAAGTTTTCCCAACCCCGCCTTTACCTGTCATTAAAATTACACGCATGGATGATTCTATACCTGCTCAATAATTGTTCATATTTATTTACATTATCGACCCTTAACAGCAAATAAGTGCTGTTTGAGTACATATAGGGGGGAACAATGCCAATAATCAATGTGGGAAACGATTAAATTTTGGGGATTAAGACGCAATTCACTCCAGCCAGAAATGGAGATGCGGGGTTTCCAAGGTAGGGGAGTATTCCAACTGAGAGTCCATTCTGTTTTAATGGTATTTTCCTGTTGCTGGATGTCGTGGACATCCATTTTGGGGTCTAAAAACCATTGCTGGATGAATTGAATCATTTTTTTGTAACGTTCAATGCCACGAAATTTATTCAGGGGATCTTGAAAATAAACATCTTCTGCATAAATATCATAGGTTTGATTCACGGGAAATCTTTGATAGTCTTGTTTAAGTATTTCAACAATTGACATCATCAAAACTAAAAATTATGCTTTTTTAATTATAGTAATCTTAAATCATAAGTCTTGCATTCAGCCAATTAGATCCCCGACTTCTCTCAGAAGTCGGGGATCTGGGCACCGCTAATTTTACCGAAATGGTATTTACTTGGTTTGATAAATCAAGAATACAGAACCAATGGGACCGAAATTCTCTACATAGAAGCGATTTTTGTAATATAAACCGGGAGAAAGACCACCATCAAATAGCATGCCTTCTCGAATACTGCCCAAACAATTTTGACGAGCAATTCCTGTTAAAACATCATCAAAGTTTTCTGGGAATAATTCTTGATTTAGCTGGGATATCTTAATATTTGAATTAGCTTTGATGTCATTCACGAGAAAAATCACATAACCCTTACTGGTAATAGCTACCATCGAGCGATTAGTCGATTGTTTACAAGCTAATCTACCTAAATTGCGGCAAATATTTTTAAACTTACCTTGGCGGTAAAATCTACCATTACCACCGACAGTATTATAATTCAAAGATGAATTTCTTCTTTTGCCTACCTGGATAGTAGCACGTCGTTGTTGGGGTTTACCTCCTGATATGGCAAAGGAAGAACGACGACTTTGAAAAACCCCTGCATATTGGACTCCCCTGGATACATTCAATCCTTGGGGTTTATCTTCAGTATCGATATAATCGGCATTAATTGCTGCAATTGGTTTACGCCCATTTAAATTAGCATCATTATTAGTCACTAACTCATGAAACATTTTTGCTGTATATTGTCGGCGGAATTTGCCGTTTTTATCCTTGGCATATAGTTTATGGGTCAGGCCGACATTAACTTTAAAATCTAATTTTGGGGATTTGGGATTTACCAAAATAATATGATTAATCCCTCTACTATCCCTATCTCCTCGATTATTAGTTTTGAAAAATTCTATACTCAATCGGGAATTATTGCCAGAACAAGCTACTGATTTTGTATTTGTTTCCTCTGGTAAATCTGGTTCTATATCTTCACACCCAGACAATAGACCTATAATGATTCCAAATAATAAGAAAAACCATATATTTAAATCCGGTAGCCGCACAATAGGTAATTTCATGAAACTAAAAAGATAATAATGAGTAATGAGTAATAAGTAATAAGTAATGAGTAATGAGTAATGAGTAATGAGTAATGAGTATACTGTGGTTTGGGCATTTAACAATGCTATAGCAATGGACATATTGGTTAGGAAAGTATTGTTTTACTCAAAAACTGTCAACTATCAACTGTCAACTATCAACTGTCAACTGTCAACTATCAACTATCAACTGTCAACTGAAAAACGCAAATCAATAAAAAAGCCACAGTAAAACTGTGGCTAAAGACGTTAATTTATATACTGATGTTATCTGTGATTTAAATTCCAGTATTTTAAGAGAGCCATTCTAAAGTTGCTTCTTCTTTAGTATTGGTATTACGTGATGGTGTCTCACGTTCAAAATTCATGTGGATAGAGCGGGTTTGCTCGCCATCAGCGGCTACAGCCATGATTGGGTAGTCAATTACACCATCTTGGAAAGACATCTGGAAGCGGAATGTACCATCTGGATTGAGCTTAATTGGACGACCACCAATGGTAACAGTAGCATCAGGTTCTGTGGCACCATAAACAATCAACTCAGCATCAGCAATTAACCAGAACTGACGGGGACGCATGGGTGGTGCGGAAGCAGAAAAACCAACTCCAGACATACCTACACCAGACATATTTATACCTGATGCAGTGGGAACTGACCACATACCAACCCCAGAGGGGAAAACGTAGGAACTGATGGCCTGTTCTGCTTGCATGGAGCCAGGAACGTGCTGCATGGAGCCAAACATAGAGCCAGCAACCCGCATAGCTTCCGCAGATTCTGCCATATCAAAGATTTGGTCGTAGATAGGATTCCCACCAGCTGTAGCCATTTTCTTCGCCGGGGGAACCAAGTTGTAAACGGTTTTACCCCGTAAATCTTGGTTAAAGTCAATGTTGACAAAGATATCTTCAATCCAATCGGAAGGATATACAGGGGGAACATGTACCCGGGCAGAACGAGCTAAAATTAACCAACGACCGTCGGCACAACGGTAGCCAATATCAATTACATAATCGCGATCACTCACTGGAATTGGTAAGTACCATTCCCTAGCTAATTCGTCACAGGGATATTCTTGAATGCTGTGGGGACTTTGTTCGTCTAGGTTAATGTCGGTAACGTCGTAAATTCTCAGTGCTAGCTGTTGTCCGCCCTGTCTACGTAGCTCTTCCTTATGCTCATTAGGAATGTCCCAATAAGTATAGGCCCATTGGGGATCGCGGGGCATGAGGACAATCCGACTTTCACCATAACCAGCAGGTAAATCCGCTAGTTCTACATCAACATCAGCGAGAATTTCACCATTGATATCTTGTTGGCCTAATTCAAATTTTGCTGCTTCCACGGTTTCCTGTGCCTCCATTGAGAGAGATTGATTGATAGTGTGTTTGCTGCGCTCAATTTCTTGAATTGCTGCGAGTAATTGCGCTTTACGCATCCGACTGTAACGAGAGATGCCATATTCGCTAGCGACTTTGCGAAGTTGACGCAATGTCATTTCTTCTATAGGTGGACGTTCTCTTGCCATAATTTTGGCCTCCAGTTAATTTGAAAGTAAAGGATATCCCCCCAATAAAGAGTGACTATTAAATATCCATACATTGCAGATGAATTATCAATGAGTCATTCTTAGTTTTACTTAGCTGTTTTACTTAGCTTTTTTAGTTTTCAGTGTTTTTTATTTGATGAACACTCCCCTTCAATTTCCTAGGATGCTGATATCAGCATTTTCTGGGAGCGAAGGATTCTTTAAGCGTTAATGAATATTAACAACTAAATTAAGGCTGGGATCAAGGGGTTCCCCTAGTTATTTTTGCTATTTCCACGAAAATATCAATGGTTGCGGGATCATTATGTCATGGTTTCATCACATTATGCAGAACATAAGAATAGGTTACCCAGAGGATAACTAGTACTTATGTCAACATTTGATGACATAATCAGGATCAAAGAATCTGTTGACGGTTGACGGTTGACGGTTGATGGTTAAACCTCCCACACTCCCCACACTCCCTATTCCCTGTTTTTGGGCACTTATGAAGAGTAAAATCAGTCACAGGTAATTATCAAAAATCAATCAGAGTCAATGATGAAAACAACAGTTATTTTTAAAGTTGCGATCGCATCCGTGGGATTATTTTTTTTATGGACTCCCCTACGTGCTGATGCTCAAATAGTTCCCAGACCTTGGGTTTCCGTCGGCTCCCAGGAAGGTGATGTGACCTATGCAGTGGGTGCTAGGGCTTTGGGATTGGGGGCTGAGTTGGGAGTTGGACCTGATGGAGCGGTTGGTGTAGACTTGTTGAAGTTTCTGAATTTACCTGTAATATCACCCTATGTAGGAGTTGGTTATTATACGGAAGATAAGGGTGTTGCGGTATCTGGTGGGGTGCAAGTCAGTGCTACTGATAATGTGTTTGTGGGGGTTGGTTATAACTCTATTCGAGGAGTAAATGGTCAATTGGGAGTTAAGTTTTAATAGCTTGATTTATGCTGTTGTTATGGGATTTTACCTGAGTGATGGGAATTTCTATGATAAATTCTGCTCATTGGCCATAAGTAGATTGACAAGATAATTTACCACCGTGATTATCTACTATAATTTGGTAGCTAACTGATAATCCTAAACCGGTTCCCTGCCCGACTTCTTTAGTGGTAAAGAAAGGGTCGAATAATTTTGGTAAAATATTTTTAGGAATGCCAATACCATTATCAGCTATTTTAATTTTTATCCAATTCTCGTCAATTACTTCTGTGGTAATATGAATGCAGTTGGGATTGAGTTTGATTTCTTCAATTGTGCGTTGTTCGTTATATTCATATAATGCATCAATGGCATTAATCAAAATATTCATTAATGCTTGATTAAGTTGACTAGGGTAGCACTCAACTAAAGGTAGGGAACCATATTCTTGAATAATTTTAATTTCTGGATATTTGCTGGTTGTCTGTAAACGGCTGTGCAAAATTAACAAAGTACTATCAATACCTTCATGAATATGCACTTTTTTACAATCTGCCTCGTCTAAACGGGAAAAATTGCGTAGGGATAGAATTATTTTTCTAATCCTCTCAGAGCCATTTTGCATTGATTCAAATAGTTGTTGAGAGTCGGACTTGAGATAATCAAGTTCGATATTTTCTATTTGCTCATCAATTTCTTCAGGGGGTTGGGGATAGTATTTTTGGTAAAGTTCTATGAGATTCAATAAATCTTGATTATACTCCCTAGCATGTTCGATATTGCCTTGAATAAAGGTGACTGGATTATTAATTTCATGGGCAATACCTGCAACCATTTGACCTAAACTAGACATTTTTTCACTTTGAATTAGTTGTGTTTCTGCTGCTTGTCGTTCTTTGAGCAATTTTTGTACGCGCTCTATTAATTGGTTGAGTGTGGTTGCTAAAATACCAACTTCATCTTGGCTCATGATAGGAACCCGCAGACTGAAGTCATCGTTCTGACTTACCTGTTGTGCTACCTGAGTTGAAGCTTCCAAAGGTTTAGTAATTCCTCGACTGATGTATGCTGTAAGTAGGGCTGCAATCGCTACCGACAACAATAAACTGCTAATCAAAATTTTTGTCTGTAGCTCTATTGCTTGAGCAAAATCTATTTCTAGTTTCTCAATTTTCTCAGCATTTATCTCAATCAAGTTTTCAAACTCTTCTACAAAATCAAATATATTTTTAACTAATACTGTATCGGAAGTAAATTTATTAACTATGTTTTGAGCATTAGCTATGTCTGTGGGCTGTAAATTTAAAAGATCGATTTTTTGGGAGAGAAGCTTGGGTTGTTTAAAGTATTTTTGCATTGAAGTGTCATGAGTGCTAATAATATTCTGAAGTATTTGGCATTCTTGCTTTTTTGAAGTACAGGGTTCTTCGGCAACAATTTTTAACTTATACCAAAGCTGAGATAATTGTCCTGAGTCCTTATTGTATTCTCCATACAATTGTGCTAATTCTTCTGGTTGGTTTAATAAGGTGGATAAACCTTTACGATGAGACTCAACTTCTAGGAAGTTTGTTTGAAATTCTCGCATCAGCCGTCCATCTCGTAAGGTTGTATCTAGTTTTATTTTTGCTTGATATTGTAAACGATAACCGATAAAAATCCCGGACACTATTCCTAGGAAAACAATACTAAATCCAACAGCATTACTAAAGCTCAGTTTTTGGTTAATTTTTAAATGATTTAACATTATTTTATTTGGTTCTCAAACAAGAATATTTATATTATTTTTTAGTAGTATGAACATGATTCTCATTCTCAAATCAATGATTATAAGTTACATGATAAATTTAATTTTTACAAAAAATTAGGTTGTTTGGTACAAGTTTAATTGAATAAATTATGAATATATTTACACATATTTTATATATCTATAATGATTTTATTTAAAATAGAATATTTATCTCTGTTTATTATGAATAGATATGATGAAAATTTACTTTTTAACAAGAGTTTGTCTTATCTGAGTGATGGGAATTTCTATGATAAATTCTGCTCCTTGGCCAGAGGTAGATTGACAAGATAATTTGCCACCGTGATTATCTACTACAATTTGATAGCTAACTGATAATCCTAAACCGGTTCCCTTGCCAACTTCTTTAGTGGTAAAGAAAGGGTCGAATAATTTTGGTAAAATATTTTTAGGAATGCCAATACCATTATCAGCTATTTTAATTTTTATCCAATT
>JASJCX010000275.1 GCA_030065255.1 Calothrix sp. MO_167.B42
TATCATACCATAAACCTTGCCTCGTCTTCCATCTCACCGCCTCACTATGTGTAGGCGGGAGGCTTCCCGACGAGAAAGCTAAAAATGTAAATTCATCCCGCATTTATGCAATGCCTAAATTATCTTTCTCCCCCAGAATTGGGGGTTGGGGGGCTGTTAGCATACTTCCGTTCAGCAATGCCCATGTTATATCTAACAAGATGAAAACCACCAATGCACAGCCCCAACATACTGAATACAATGTCGCCATTGTTATCCTCGCAGCTGGTGCATCTACTCGTATGGGTACACCAAAACAACTCCTACCATACCAAGGGCAAAACTTACTTGAGCATACCATCGAGAAGGCAATCACCTCATTATGCAAACCCGTAATAGTGGTTTTGGGAGCCAATGCACAACAAATACATTCCCAGATTAACCAAGACTCCGTAACAGTAGTTGAAAACCCACATTGGCATTTGGGAATGGGTTCTTCAATTCGTCGCGGTATCCTTTTTATTACAAATCATTATGAAAACATTGATGCAGCAATTATTACCGTTTGCGATCAACCATTCCTTTCCACTGAAATCATTAATAATTTAGTTACAACATACTATTCTACAGAAAAACCCATCATTGCTTGCCAATATGCAGACACCTTGGGTGTACCCGTTTTATTCAGCCAGCAATTTTTTTCAGAGCTAGCAAACCTGGGTGAAACCGGGGGTGCAAAAAAACTAATTCATAAATATTGCGATCGCGTTTTTCCTCTTCCCTTCCCCCTAGGTGCGGTTGATATTGATACCCCACAAGACTACCAGCAGCTTCAGATGACAGGTGATAGGGGACAGGGGACAGGGTACAGGGGACAGGGAGCAGGGGGAGTAAGGGAGTGAAGGAAGTTTCAGGCTCAACCATCAACCGTCAACTAACAACTAACAACTAACAACCATCAACTGTCAACTGACAACCGTCAACTCTCTTAACGAGTGAAAAATTTTGCTTTGAAACCGCAGATTAGAGTAAAGTAAAGAAGTGTAAAGAAGTATCTCTTACTCTTTAAAAACATTTTTGTTCACTTTTACTGTTAATACATTTATAAAAAACACTTATGCAGTATTGTTCTTGGCGAAGGATTTTGGCATCGGTTACAGTATTTTTCTTGGTTGCATCAATGTGGGTAATGCATACTCCTCCCAGCTACGCCTATAACAATCCAGAATTACTACCCGACTCCCCCACACCAGTTGTTGACTTAGCCAAATCTCTCACCGATTTACAAGAAAGCAATTTAGTCCAAGAATTAGAACAATTTGAAACTGACACGGGTTGGAAACTGAGAGTCTTGACACAATATGATCGCACCCCAGGGCGAGCTGTGATCAATTTTTGGGGTTTGGACGATAGAAGTATTTTACTGGTTGCTGACTCCCGTGGAGGTAATATTCTCAGTTTTAGTGTGGGTGATGCAGTATATCAACTATTACCCCGCACCTTCTGGATCGAATTACAAACCCGCTTTGGTAACTTGTATTTTGTCAGAGAACATGGTGAAGATGAGGCTATTTTAGAGGCTATGGGTACGGTGGAAACTTGCTTAAAACAGGGTGGTTGTAATGTAGTCCCTGGATTACCTAGAGAGCAATGGATTTTAACTCTCATTAGTTCCGTGATTGGCGGTGTGGTTTGTGGTTTTGCGGCTCGGCCCCGTACAGAAAACCAAGTTTTTGCTTGGCAGTGGGCCTTAATTTTCTCTCCATTATGGGGTATTCTCTTCGTTGCCTTCGGCCTTGGACCAGTAGTCACTCGAACTTCTGAATGGTTACCTGTATTTCGTAATGTATCTGGTTTTTTAATCGGAATTTTAGTTGCCTATTTATCTCCCATTCTCAGTAATCCCCCCGCTTCTGATGTGTAAAGCAGAAAACACTATGAGTAATGAGTAATGAGTAATGAGTAATGAGTAAGTTTCCTTAATACCATCAAACATCAACTGTCAACCATCAACTAACAACTATCAACTCTTAACTCTTAACTCTTAACTCTTAACTATTCATACAGAAAACCACAGACAAACGCTAAGTAATGTTCGCATTTATCTGTGGTGATGGGAAATTTTGACAGAAATAGTCGATAAACCAATTAAACAGCAGAGAAGTATACTTTAGACTTCACTGGGTCGGGGTTCATGGTTTTATCCCCTGGCTGCCAACCAGCAGGGCAAACCTCATCAGGATGGGACTGGACGTGCTGAATCGCTTGTAAAGTCCGCAAAGTTTCATCAACATTACGACCAAAAGCAAGGTTATTGATGGTGGCGTGCTGAATTACACCTTCTTTGTCGATGATAAACAGACCGCGTAAAGCAATACCCGCAGATGGATCGAGGACATTATAAGCAGCACTTACATCTTTTTTGATATCGGAAACTAGGGGGTAGTTGAGGTCACCTACACCGCCAGACTTGCGATCGGTTTGAATCCATGCTAAGTGAGAAAATTCACTATCAACTGAAACACCGAGAATTTCTGTGTTAAGTTTTTTGAATTCCTCGTAGCGATCGCTAAAAGCAGTAATTTCCGTGGGGCAAACAAAGGTAAAGTCTAAAGGGTAGAAAAACAAGACGACATATTTACCGAGATAATCAGAAAGCTTAAGTGTCTTAAATTCTTGATCCACCACAGCAGTCGCCGTAAAATCGGGAGCCTGTTGTCCAACACGGATGCATCCTTCTGCTGCACTCGACATACACTAATTCTCCTTGAGTTTACATGTGTCTAGTAGCGTTGGATTGCGGGTTAGGTAAAACTAACCCTTCACCAGTCGCCCTTATTCGTTTTAACATTAGGTTTGGCGGTTTCTACAAATAGCCAAACCTATCAAACAATTACCAAACTTCTGGAGGAAGAACGCCATTTGTTAACCGGAATTTACCCGAGTCATGTTAGTGTACTCCCAAGTTCGCCACAACGCGGTTTTATCTATCTAGCACTTATACTTGATTAATAATGTGCTGCTTTACCATGTTGTGATTGTTTGATTACAAACTGTTACGACTATATCATAGTCATAACGATTTTGATTAGTGCATGCCAAATTTAGATGTCAGAGAATGGTTGCTTACCAATGGATTAGGTAGTTTTGCCAGTGGTACGATCTCCGATATTCGTACTCGCACCTATCATGGCTGGCTAATTGCAGCCAGTAACCCACCCACGGAGCGCAATTTATTGCTTTCCCACTTGGAAGCTAGCCTGGAAATTTCGGGTCAGGTAGTGGCATTAGGGACAAATTTTTGGGCTGATGGTCAAATTGAGCCAGAAGGCTACAAACTGTTGCGTCGTTTCGACATCAACCCAATTCCTCAATGGATTTGGGGCGGGGAGAATTGGGAATTAAGTAGGCGATTAATCATGCCTAATCAAAAGGATAATTCCTCTTTATGTAATCGGCTGTTAATTGAGTATGGCTATAAAGGTAAAAGTCAAGCCACTTTGAAATTGCGGTTATTGATTGCCGATCGCAATTTTCATCATCAGCAACGGGCAAATCAACAGCTACAGTTCTCACAATTGTTGGCAAACAAACAAATTTATCTACAAGCAATTACCAAAGAAGGGTTTGGCACCCCTTGGTATTTACGTTGGAATCATGGAAAATACCAGCCAGATGGGATGTGGTACTGGAATTATGGTTTACCAGAGGAAACACACCGGGGGTTAAAAGATTGTGAAGATCTTTTTAGTCCTGGTCATTTGAGTATTAACCTCCAACCAGATGATAAAGTAGTTATTGAGGCGGGAACAGGATTTCCTGAATCACCCTTAACTCCTTTAACTATGGATACCTTGACCATAGCCATAGAAAAGGAAGAGGAAAGATTGGCACAGATTTTTGCATGGTGGAATAGAAGCAGTTCGAGCGGGGAAAAGGATGAATACAAATTGTCAATTCCCATGTCCAAATCTGCCATTCGGCAGTTATTACTGCGAGCAAGCGATCGCTTTATTGTTCACAGAGCCTCAATTGTCGGTCCGACGATTATAGCTGGTTATCACTGGTTTAATGATTGGGGCAGAGATACGTTAATTGCATTACCTGGTTTAACTCTAGTTACCCAGCGATTTGAATTAGCCAAGGGGATTTTGCATACTTTTGGTAGTTATTGCCGTGATGGTTTGATTCCCAATGCTTTTCCTGATGATAACAATCAACCTTTTTACAATACTATTGATGCTGGTTTGTGGTGGATTGAAATCCTAGGATTATACTTAGAAGCAACTGAAGATTGGGATTTTTTAGCAGTCCAATATCCCATTGTACAACAAATCTACAAAGCTTGTATTGTTGGTACCCGTTACAATATTCAGGTTGATTCCATAGATGGTTTGCTGGGCTGGGAAGCTAGTGGTGTAGCCTTGACATGGATGGATGTGGTGATTGAAGGTAAACCCGTTACTCCCCGTTGTGGAAAACCAGTGGAAATCAATGCTCTTTGGTATTCAGCTTTGTGTTGGATTAGCCAGTGGTCGGAAATTTTAAGTAGTAGGGGCTATGGTGAACCCCCCCGCCTGACTAAACAAGCCCAACGTTATGCTCAACAAGCACAACAGGTAAAAACTTCCCTGCAAAAATTCTGGAATCCCCAGATTGGCTATCTATATGACACCATTGAACCAGACGATCGCCGCAATGCTCAAGTACGTCCCAATGCTGTATTAGCCCTTTCTCTCCATCACTGTGGTTTTCCTACCCACCAAGGACAAAAGGTACTAGAAAGAGCCGCAGCAACCTTACTCACTCCCTATGGTTTACGTAGTCTCGATCCTGGGGACCCAGAATATATTGGTACATGCACGGGTACTTCAGAACAACGCGATCGAGCTTACCATCAAGGTACGGTGTGGTGCTGGTTATTGGGTGCTTTTATCCGTTCTTGGCGGCGTTTTTATCCCCAGGAACCACTTCCTTTTGATTGGGAACCACTGTTAGAACATTTCCTCAATGATGCCTGCATGGGTTCTATTTCTGAAATTTTTGACGGCAATCCTCCCCACAAAGCTAGGGGAGCCGTTGCTCAAGCCTGGTCCGTTGCTGAAGTTCTGCGCCATTTTGATGACTGATTGGGATTTTTTCACTTGACAAGCCCCTGACTTTAGGCATGGAGCCATTTCAGTTATCAGTTATCAGTTAAGAACAATGGTAGGTTGGGTTGAGGAACGAAACCCAACATTATCAATCCTTTGTTGGGTTACTCTTCGAGAAGCCGCTGTCGCGTCTACACTTCGTTCCACCCAACCTACGCCAGCTTTAGTTTTCATGCTTAACAACAACGGTATTGAAATCCAAAATCTAAAATCTAAAATCTAAAATCTAAAATCTAAAATCTAAAATCCAAAATAAATCCATTTTGGTTTTAGCTGTGTATAACTAATGAACCCCAAAATGGATGGACTCTATCACCATGAATCAGCAAAGCAGCACAGGTAAACGAGTAATGAAATTGAGTTTAGTGGCTACTTTAGGGATGGTAACCATACTTACTGCCTGTGGCGACAAAAATACTGTTGCGAATGTGGAGCAGGCTCAGACAACTGCGGTTACAACTAAGACTGCTAACACTGCTCAAGCAAAACCATTAGCCCAGGAATTGCAAGGTAAGCCCGTTGTTGTAGATATTTTTGCAACTTGGTGTGCCGGATGTCGCAAAATTAAGCCCGCTTTGGATGCTATCAAGAAAGATTATGGGGATACTGCAAGTTTTGTGGTTTTAGATGTTACTGATAAAGGAACTACTGAAGCTGCCCAAGCAAAGGCTGAAAAATTAGGTCTGCAAGATTTTTTTGCAACTCATAAGTCTAAGACAGCTACAGTTGGTATTATCGATCCTTCTACTGGTGAGGTTTTAAAACTGTTCCAAAAGAATCCTAATAAGGGTGATTATGTGGCAGTATTAGATACAGCTATAGGACAAATAAAGAAATAAAAACATAAAATTTAATTAACTTTTTGTTTAGGCATCATGTTTTTGATTAGATAATATCTCTCTTTTGAGATATTGTTTAATCAAAAATATTTTTTTGCATCAAAATAGAATTTTTCATTTGTGAATTGTGGTTCACCGCATCCGGAGCCTGAACATTTCACAGCCAAGATGGCTGTGCCACAAATCCTGTTAAATATGTTTTTTACTTAAAAAAAAATAGATTTTTATAAATCCATTTTTCAGTCATGTGTGTATACAGTATAGAACTACATGATTAGGAATTAATATGAAAAATATTTGGATAATTCGCAGTATATCAATGCTATTATTTGTTACCACTAATAGTTTGCTCATCGCCGAAAAGTCCCTTGCTGATAATCTAGCAGTTGGTAACATTAGTCAAATCAATTATACTTCTCCTTTAATTACCAGGTCAGTTGCATCTAATGACAGATTATTAATTCAAGTAAGTGCGAGTCAATTACCTTTAAATAGACTAAACATCGCTCTAGATAAACAAAATATAGATTTTGATAAAATCAAACTTACAGACCAATTTGGTCAGGAAATAAAAGCAGATAAAAAAATCAGTAAAGACCAAATTATGATTAACTTTACTGAACCCGTCGAACCAGGTAAATCCTTGCAAATCAAATTTCAGGGTGTAAATACACAAGCAGTAATGGGTAGAATTTTATTGTACCGTTTGAGCATAGAATCAGAGCAATTAGGACAACCTATACCTATTGGTGTCGCCAGAATTTATGTTCCTGATGCAAGTTAGAAAAAATCTCAGGATGAATTGCCAAATAAATGGTCAATTCATCCTCATTCATTTTTAGTAGTTCATTTTTAAGGAGATATATTGTGACTTTGGAACCAGATTACAACCCCAAGGATATTGTCGTAAATAATCAACAATATCCACAAACACCAAATAAAGCTAAACTCAAACTGCAAAAATTCTTGTTACCCGGTTTGTTATTTATCGGTACTATTATTATCATCGTCTTTGGCAATCAATTCCAAAGCTGGTATGACAGCATGGAAAATCTTGTATCTGCCATCGAAAAACCTTTCCATCAATGGTTAGAAAATCAAAATACCAATAGCCCTTTATTTTTAATTCCTGTAGCTTTTATTGGTGGCTTAATTGCCAGCATTTCTCCCTGTATTTTATCCCTATTACCAGTTAACCTCAGCTACATTGGCACCCTCAAAATTGCTTCTCGCCGGGATGCATTTGCTAAAGCTGGATTATTTGTACTGGGAGCAATAACTGTATTTAGTATGTTTGGGTTATTTGCATCCTTTGCATCAGCAATTATGGTGGAATTTCGCGGACATGTAAATATAGTTGTTGGTGTGGTAATTCTGTTAATGGGCTTCAGTTTTGCTGGTTTAATTCATTTACCTTTGCCGAAAAAACAATTTTCTATACCAGTACCTGGTCCCTATGGTGTGGGTTTAACCTTTGCCTTGGTAACTTCTCCCTGTGCTAGTCCAATACTTTTCGCAGTATTAGCCGCAGCAGCAGCTACGGGTTCTCAAGTTTTTAGTACGGTAGTCATGATTACTTACGCTATAGGTTATACTGCGGTGATTTTCTTTGCCAGCCTGTTCGCCGGGCTAGTCAAACAAAGCCGCGTATTATTAATGCAATCTGATTGGGTAATTCGCTTAGGAAGTGCATTACTGATTCTGGCAGGAGGCTATTATTTAGTTACTGGCATTCGCTGGTTTATTTAAAATCATGGGACTTGCAATCCAGGTAAACATGAGTGTATCAAATCAGACTGATGTAGAACTATTTCAAACTTTACAGCTGGGTGATTTATCAGCACTGGGTATCATATACGATCGATACGGTGAGGCTGTGTACCGTCTGGCTTTGCGAATTTTGGG
>JASJCX010000015.1 GCA_030065255.1 Calothrix sp. MO_167.B42
CAAATAAGAAACGGAATAATTCTCCTCTTCCTTTTGGGTGTTTTCATTTTTTGCTGAATACCCTCCCATATCGCATCATTGTCTACCGACTCGACGTGCTGATTAGCAGCTTTATTAATATGATTTCTAAACTCATTCATTTCCAACGCATTTGACTCTTTTACTTTTAGCCGATAGTTTTTCTTTAAGCTTTTTTATAGCTCTGGAATACATGGATCTTGAAGTACCTGGACGGATATTCAGTAATTCTGCAATTTCCTTATGAGAATACCCATCTATGGCATACAAGCCCACAATTCGTTTATAGTTTAATGGTAAATCGTAAATAGCCATCATCAATTCTTCGTATTCGTATTGTATGAGAACTGCCGGATCCTCGGTTTGCGGGGTTATAGTATCTAAAGAATAGCTTTCATATTCATATCGCATTTTTCGATACTTGGATAAGGCAGCATTGGTTACAATTCTTTTCATCCATCCAACGAAAGCCTTTTCTTCACTTCCTTGGAATTGATTGATTTTTCGATAGACAGATATAAATGCATCTTGCAAAACATCCTCAGCATCTTCTTTATTTCGCGTATACAACTTGGCAACGGTCATAAGAATCCCAGAGTAGTGATATACTAATTCTTTGAACGCTTTCGGGTCACCTTCTTTGAGATTCTTTATGACTATTGCTATATCCATTTACCTTGACAGCATATTGACCCCATTTGTGAATCAATACGGTACTTTATTTTTTAATGTCTCATGTTTCAATCTTTTATGCACCTGACCGAAAATCCTAGCTCCAACGTGTTGCTTCCAATCGATGCGTCACTTGTATCTGAACCCAAATTCAGCCCCGAGCCTGTCGATCCTGTCCTATCCGATGACCAAAAGGAAGTAGATCTTCCGGTATAGTCCAATGAACCAAACACATCTATTCCTACGGGGAAAGCATTGAACCCACTGCTGTTGGAACCATTTCCTCCGTTTTGCCAATCTTCAGCTGATTTTAGTGCAAAGCCCGCAGGACCACTTAATTCTAAAAATGAAACCAGGTCTTCAAATTCATCTTTCGATGGTAGGTGCCACCCGTCCGGACATGCTTCTTGCGCGGAATAATAATTGTATAATCTACCATAATGGTCTGGTACTTCATCGTACTCGATGTCATAAGCATTGGAAATTCCATCATCCGTATCGAATCGAATGTTTTCTGCTGTCCAGATTTGTCCATTAATTTCTATGACAAGATACTTCTCTCCATCTCTTGGATCCAAGAGTTGACTATTGTCTGCACAGATGGTAACTTCGCCTACATCAATACTATTGCTCACTGCGAAGTTTATGGATTCACTTGCCACAGCATTTAGTGGGTCTACAATTCTTATGACTACATCAGATTGATCACAGTAGGAGATATTTCCCGAAAAAGTGAAATTGGAATTCATTGTAAGTATATTATTGAGTGTACCCTGCACAATGCTGACATACGTTTGCTCGGATGGATCACTCGCACAGGATACGACAGAGCCAGAAATGGCTGCAAAATTAGATTCCAATAACAGTTCAATTGGATCCAAAATGATGTCTTCATCCGCATCCTGAATCATGATAGATACCGCTTCATTGCCACATTTATCCAAGACTGTTACGGTCAAACTCTCATTTTTTGGTACATATCCACAGAAAAACCCTTCCGAGTCGGTTAAGGAAGATGCTGAGACAAGGTTGGATTGCGCAGTTACTACGACATTCACGTTTGGTATCGGAAACCCTCGATTCTGAACACTTCCCTTCAGGAAGACAAGTTCATTAGGGATGTCGCAATTCCAAAACGTAAAATGTGGAATAGAGGCTTCGTACATTCCGTTTTCCAGAAAAGCAACTCCTTCTTCTATCCAGCTCCCAACGTGCTCATCGAAGTACCACATGGGTATGGATTCAGGGGCATTGGAAAGTAAATCTTCAGGAATTGGAATTTTCGCTTCTACGGATTTTCCATCTTGAACTTGAAGTGGATTGCCGATATCGTCATACAATTCTACAGCCATCATGGCAAAGCTACTCAGCACCACCCTGTTTTGACTTGCAGCTATTCCGGAAGGGTTGCGGGAGATTCCGGTAAGATCACCAGGCATTTGGTTCAATGTACTTGTTTGCGTTGGGTCCAGGTATTTTGCGGCAACAAATACATTGCCGGTAAAGGGTGAAAGGTCTGAATTCATGATGCTATTGGCTTCAAATTCTAACTCTACATTTTCAAAAGATATTGTATTGCCCGTCATTGCATCAAATTGGCCTATGATATTTTTGCGAATCAACTCTACGGTTATTATAGATGTTTTACCCGGACTAGGATAGAATCTCCTTGATCCATCAAAAAAGCCATCTTTACGTACAGAGATGAATGTACCGGTCGAATACAATTCTTCATTTCGAAATTGAAAAACTCCGTTTTCATCCGTAAAGATCATATCGTCTTCAAAGGTGACCGCAGCACCTTCAATGGTGTTTCCTTGTGCATCAATTACGGTACCTACTACTGAACTGAGTACTTTTATTTCAGGTTCGGTCGTCGGGGGAGTTGTTATCAATTCGTCGCTATCTTTTCTACAAGATTGACCAAGTAATGCAATTACAAGCAGTATGGTCAGAGCATTTATCGTTTTCATTTATTTGTGGTTTGCAAAGGTTTTCCAATTAGCCAATCAGAGTAAAAATGCATGCTTCAACCACTTAAAGGTAATGAGTTTGAAAAGTGCTGCAAATAGATTAGGAATTTTAAAATAATGTGGTAAAAAGTTTAATGCATTGAAATTGACCAATGGTAAATTCAATATTCTTTGCTTGGTACACCAGCAAGTTTAGCATTGTGAATGTTTGAAATTATTTCTAGGAAGAGAAATCAGAAACGATCAATTTTCCTCCAACACACAATCTCCTTCAACGGTCAGGTTACTTCCATTTTCGTTGATTATGGATGGTTGATTCTTGCTCGACGTTATTTTTATATCTTTTAATGTCAACGTTCCATTGTTTTCGATCACCCCATCCTCAGAATCTATGTTTTCTATATCAAAACCAACCAAGGATACTGTTTTTCCTGAATTAATGATAAACGTAGGCGAACCGCCATTAGACAATACCTTGATATTGTCATTTGGATCAGCCAAAATGGTAATGCTCTGATCGATAATAATGGAGAGAGACCCTATGTCGATGGTGCTTCCTGCAATTATGGACTGAAGTTTGATCGTATCACCATCCACGGCACACTCCAAAGCAGATTTTAACGTACCATTACTATCCGTGAAAGAATTTTTATCCACCGTGATGTCGCAATAGTCATCAACACACAATTCTAAGTTCCAGGAATTCAAAGAGCCTCCATCCTCGTTAAAATCATCGAATACGGATAGTTGCCACTGACCCTTTATTTGTTTGGTGTCAAATGCCGTCAAGGGATTATCAGGTTGGTAAGTCAATCCATCTACTGGAGGACAAGGAAAGTTATCATTGGCAGCTTCATCATCAAAGTTGATATCAAAATCATTTTGTTGAGTGCATGGATCGGACCAAAAAGCCAAACTTGTACCGTCGGGAGCGATTAAGGTAAAATTGAGATCGGAAATATACGTATGTGTCCCTTCCAGGTCAATGATGTTGAGATCGTTGATAATTCCTTTATCCGCAATAGTCAGCGACGATACGATCGTAGGCGTACCTACGGATGAAATTGAGATTGGCAGGTCTTCGGCACCTACCAGAAGACAAGCCCTTGTCTCGAAAGACCACTCCTCCGACCAGGAAGAGATTCCGCAATCATTAATACTTCGTACGCGCCAGTAATAAGTGGTGGCCAGATCCAATTCCGTAGAAATGGATACCGAAGTTGCAGCCGTGGTACCACTGGTTATAATATTACCTCCACTAGGTAAAGTACTTATCTCATATTCATACGACAGGGCTCCAAACTCAGAATTCCATATAAGCAGTGGCTCTGTATCTACTCCGATTGTTCCATCCGCCGGCGAAGAAAGTGCTGGATCTGAAGCTATATTCTTTATAAAAAGGCTATAGAATATTTCACGCGTTATACTTCCTGATGTACCGGTTACTCTTATGGTAAAATCACCGGATTGGCCATTCATGTTTTTAAGAGTAATTTTCGTGTTGTTGCCTGGCGTTAACGGATTATCAGCAATAGTTGCTGTAGCTCCTGCCGGCAGATCCGAAACGGTTAAATTTACGGGGTCTAAAAATTCAAGTATCGAGATAGATTCCAGGTTGATGTCAATCGTATCAGCGTCACAGACTTCACCTGAGGAAGGATTCGTACTAATGATAAATGACGGAGCACCCATATTGATAGTGATGTCAGCATCATTGATATCGAAAAAGTAATTATCGCTACATTTTACCATAATTCGTGCGGTAGAGGTGGTTCCCAGGGGAACAGTGATCACAGCAGAACCATCATTGGGGGTGGTTGCCAGTTTCAACGGATACGTAAGTCCGCTATCGTATGAAATGAAAATATCAACATTTGCGCAACTTACCGGAGATACATCCGCATTTGCAACATTCCAGGTGATCGTTCGTGATTCAGATTCCATCCACGTTGCGCCACTATTTTGAGAAGTGACCAGAAATGGTCCGGCATTACCTTCTACATCTAGTGTTACATCTTGTTCGTCGGTACATCCGGGTGCAAACGTATTGTCTCGCACCGTCACTCGAAAATCCATGTTTCTATCCACGGTAGGCAATACTTCCCACTGAAACGTACCATTGGCAGCAATGGTGGCTATATTTGGAAAATAGCGCATCGAATCTGTAGTGGCAAAAATAGATCTGAACATCGGTCCTATGGTATTACCAGGATAAAGGGCCCAAGATGTGTAGAGTGGTTCAACTTCATTATTTCCGAAGGAATCGACTGATGCATCAGAGTCTCCAATATTGTTAATATCGATGTCGATGTTGGGGTCGATGTTGAAGTCGGGGTCGAGTAACACATCTTCACCACCTTGAATAGAGGAAAATTCTTCGGCATTTAGCTCTTGTAAATTTTCTAGATTCTCAATTTTTAACTGCTTATTTGCCATGATGTTTTTCTTAGACCTCAAACTAATTAAAAATTTCGCAGTGTGGGAAGAGCAGCAGCAACATCCCAACAAATTTGCACTACCGTTGAGTATCCCTAGAGAACCAGTCCACTAATATATGTTGACAAAAACTAAATTAAGTGAACTAGGATAAAACACCTATTTGAGGTGAAATATTTTAGCCTATTTTTTAGCGGTCGTATAAAAATAGAATACTAAAATCCCCAATTTTACAAGGCTCCTAACTTGCCTTTTAAGTCAAGTATTTCTAGTGGACAGGTTCTCTAGTTTATCAATGTGCAGATATCTGTCAGTAAAGTTATAAGATGACAGGACACCACTTAATTTCTATTTTTTTCTCCCCATCGTAAAAAACATAAGTTTCACATGGAGGGGGGATGTAGCAAGGATCGGGATAGATTAGAATTGGCTCATGGACATCAATTGGCCGATCAACTGGCTTATAATCAATTGATGAGACTTCGCCTGTTGCAGATATTGCAGATGCGGAGCTTGTTGCAGTTAAACCACCTTGAATAGAAGAAAACTCTTCGGCGTTTACCTCTTGTAAATTTTCTAGGTTCTCAATTTTTAGCCGCTTATTTGGCATGATGTTTCTCTTAGACCTCAGGTCAATTAACAATTTCGCAGTGTGGGGAAAGCGACAGTCACATCCAAACAAATTTGCACCACTGTTGAGTCTCCATGGGTAGAAGACTATTGTGTAAGCTCCATCCGCGCGCGATCGGAATAAGCCTATATTCTTGTCCGTTTAGGAAAAGCAAAACCCTAATGGCACTAATTTTTATTTTCGGGATGGTGTCCCTCGTCACCAAAAATAGAATGAGAGTTAGGTCTTACCTAACCCCTACAACTTGTTCCAGACAAAACATTTACCGAAACACATTAGTAAACTTGACCGCGATCGTTGTCAAAGAATTTGACAATACTTTTTGTTTCCGATAAGATAATAATACCTGGTAATGCTAACCATTTAATCATGGACTCGATAGCTAACCATAGTTGCACCTTCTGTGATTGTTCATGTGGACGCATTAAACAAATCGTAGTAAGGGCGAGAAAGGAATAAAGTAAATGCAGTTTACCTGATTCCCTTCCCAGCAATTTTATGGCTCAGATATGGTAAATGGAAGGTTCTCCCAGGAATTACTAACTTGTTTTGGGAATTTTATGAGTAGGCAATTATTTATTTAATTGCCTACTTTTATAATATACATTTTTTTGTGTCTAAAATCAATTATTTTGAACATTATATTGATGAGTTTATTTAATATTTAAATAAATAAAAAACACTTTTTTCTATCAGAAAAGCCATAAAATCAACGATATCAATTGTTGATTTTAAGCTTGATTATTTAGACAGTATTAATTGTTTTTTAGCATTCTCATAATCCTTCTTTGAGAAGAAATTAAAAATAGTAATGGGATACTAAAAATACATTTATTCACATTAAACGAGTCAGATTATACCTGATACCAATTATTCATGAAGATGCGCCAAATTCTTTTTTATAAACTAAGTTATATCAGACTGTGGAGCCTTCGAGTTTAGCGCAACTTCACATAGAAATGGTATTACTCTCGTAGTTGATGGGCTATGTTAAAACTTTTTGTGGTTGAATTTCGTGAATATCTGCCAAACACATACGAACTTCCTTGTAGTCAGGATTTAGTTCCAAGGCTTTTTTCAAATAAGCCTCAGCAGTAACCAAATCCCCTACTTTCTTCCGCATGAGACCCAATTTATGATTTAATTTTGCATAGTAAACTTTTTTGTCAGAAGAGAGTTTAGATTGAGCATGGAGTGCATTGCCTAAATTGATATCTGCTTCAATGCAATTAGGTTGAATTTTAACTGCTTTTTGATAGCATATTATTGCTTGGGACCATTTACCTTGTTGCTGCAAAGTATAGCCGAGGTTATTATGAATTGATGCTGCATCTGGTCGTAGAGCGATCGCTTTTTTGTAAGCATCTTCAGCTGCTGGTAATTCTTCTTGAAGTTGATAGAGATTACCCAAAGCAAACCAAATCTTCACTGAGTCTGGTTGTCCTTGTGCGGCCCAACTGAATAATTCCTCCGCTTGTTGCAGTTCGCCTTTTTGTTGCGCCATCATAGCCAAACCATATAATGCTTCTGGGTGGTTTGATTGCATAGCCAAAACTTGTTGGTAAGTTTGCTGTGCAGACTCTAAATGATTGGCTCTATGTTCTTTAATGGCCAAACGTAAAGTATCGGTAATATTATCTGCGGTAGATACCCTTTGCTTGCCAACAACATCAAATAAAAATTCTTCTAAAGCTCGAACTGGTTTGAGGTCGTTATATAGTTTATGCTTGTTTTGGGCAATCAAATTAGATATATGTTGGCGATATTCAACATCTTTCCCCAGACGGATAGCAATTTGTACATATTCTTCTTTACTAGATGCGATGGTTTCTTCAATCCCCATCATCTTTAAGATTGCCATCACATGTCTTCCCCGCATCATTTCTCCTGGATAGGTAACAATCGGGACATTGAAAGCAGTCGATTCCATGGTTGTGTTATTCCCCGACCAACCAATATTATCCAGGAAAATATCTGCAATGGCTGTGACTCCAGCAAATCTCCCAGCTTTTAAACGGGGTAAAAAGACACAATAATCTTGATAATTAAGTCCAAATTCTTCAAAAGCCTGTTTTAGTCTTTGCTGGAATATTTCCGTTATAAATTGACCATCGTTCTGGATAAAGACAAATTTGCATTTATCTACATCTCGAGCAATTCTCGGAAAAACATCATCATTTTGGGGTAGATACTTGTATAAAGATTGACAGCTCCAAAACATGATATCGTCTTCTGCAATGCCAATATCTGCTTTAGATACAGGTTTTGGTGGAATGTCCAAATGTGTGTAATGAACTGCCATATTTGGTAATCTAATCAGCTGCTCGGTATAATGCTCCTGTGCATTCTCCGGTTCCATTAAATCACTACTCAAGTGGTAGTCAATAGTTGGTAAACCACTTGTTTCTGGGTGTCCTCCAAAGACAATTTGAGTCGGAGCTAGTTTGAGACACCCCAACTGCACTGTTGTAGGATCCATGCCAAACTCTGGAAAAATTAGGGCGTGTAATTTGTCTTTTTGTATAGCCTCAGCCCATTTTTCCAGTGGTAAAGGACCTTGAGCAAACTTATCAAATGCTTTCGCTGCTTTGACAGTTTCCTCATCCTGTTTCAAGTTGGTATTTGTATAGTAGCCAAATAATTCAAACTGACTTCTGTCCAGGTTTTCCACCCAACCCTTCATGGGGATTTTCCAAACAGAATGCTTGTAAAAATATCCAGAGACAAAACCGATGCGAATCTTCTCGTTTGGTTGCAAATCTGGCAAAGGAATATCCTGACTCCATTGGGGATAGCAGTTTGACATGATGTGAACAATCATATCCCCATAAATCTGCTGCAAATTGCGATCGTTTAAACCTTGATAAGCTAGAAAAAAGGGTTGGGATGTACCTACTACATCTGCAGCCCTCTTTAACTCTTGGGAGGTGGCTTGTTTATAATGTTGAGCTAAATTTTGTAGATGGTGTTGATAATTTTTTCGCCTGATTTCTATCTCTGCAAAATTTTTATAAATAATTGGTAGTTGAGTTATACAAATACAAAATTTAGCTAGATCCAAGTCTGGCTGAATTTTTAGGGCTTCTTGGTAGGCCTCAACAGCAGCCTCTAATTTACCTTGCTCTTTAAGTACATTACCCAAATTGCAATGAACTTCAATAAATTCAGGTTTTTGCTTTAAGGCTTGTTGGTAAGACTTCACTGCATCTGAAAATTTTCCCTGTTTTTTGAGTACAATTCCCAAATTACAATAAGCCTCAGCATAGTCAGGTTTTTGCTTTAAGGCTTTTTCATAGGATTCTACAGCAGCTGGTAAGTTGCCTGTTTTAGCTAATACAGTTCCCAAATTATAATAAGTTATAGCAGAGTTGGGTTCATTTTTTAAGGCTTCCTCATAAGAGGATATAGCAGATAATAACTTGCCTTGTTGTTGAAATAAATTTCCCAAATTGATATGTGCTTTAGTATAAGCAGGCTTTAGCTGTAATGCTTTTTGATAAGCTTTTACAGCTTCATCCATTTTGCCTTGTTGTTTGAATAAATTTCCTAAATTGTAATAAACTCCAGCACTATCGGGTTTTAATTTTAATATTTTTTGATAGTAATTGGCAGCTATTTCTAAGTTGCCCAACTGTTCTTGCTCAACTGCAACGTTAAACAAAGATTTAATGTTAGATTCTAAATTACTTTCCGTATTCATAGCCTACAAATATTAAAACAAAAAAACAGATTATTTAGTGAGGTGATTAATACCAACCTCACTTTATACCTGTAGAGATTTATTCTCAGGTTAATCCCAACCTGGTGTGAAGAGTAATGCTAAATATTTTACATACTTAAACAAACTCAAAAGAAGGAGAACCCAAAACAGAACCAATGTCCACACCACTAAATGCAACTATGAGATCACCATTGAAGCGAATCAGACCATTGCCATTGACATCATTAGAAAAACTATACCCATTTGGGTCGCTTCCGTTAATACGGACAATATCTACACCGAGTTCAAAGTCTTGAATCAAAGCAAAATCATCATTACCCAAACTGGTATAGAAGACAGACTCAGTATCACCAAGAACAAAAGTATCTGCTCCACTATTACCAGTTAGGAAGTCAATTTCACCGCCAGTCCCACCTGTAAGGGTATCATCCCCTGCACCACCGAAAAGGTTATCAACTCCTGTACCACCTATGAGGTTATCATTACCATCTTCACCAAGGAGAAGATCGTTACCTCGTCCCCCACTCAGGTCATCATTACCACTAGGAGAAGAATTATTTGAGCCACCTAATAGGGTATCGTCGCCAGAGCCCCCTAGGACAGAGTCGTCTCCTCCTTGACCAAAAAGCAAGTCATTATCACCACCACCATTAATATCATCGTTACCTGCACCACCAAGGAGAAAGTCGTTACCATTACTGCCAGAGATAAAATCATTGTCGTCACCACCATCAATTGTTTCATCTCCACGGCTGCCAACTAGACTATCATTGCCAGTTCCCCCGATTAGAGTGTCACTTCCTTCTCCAGCAGTTAGAGTATCATTTCCACTACCACCATCAAGGAAATCATTTCCTCGACCACCAACTAGGAGATCATCCCCGTTTTCGCCATAGAGTTCATCGTCGCCATCATCTCCATCGAGTAAATCATTTCCATCCCCACCAAAAAGGGTGTCATTTCCATCCCCACCTAAAAGGGTGTCCATGCCATTACTAACACCATCCCCATCACCAAACATGAAGTCATCACCGGCATAGCCTCGGAGGAGATCATCACCTCCAAAACCAACGAGAGTTTCGTTCTGAGGGATAAACTGACCACCTTGTCTTTCTCTAGCCCCATAGATAGTATCATTTTCATTAGTACCTAAAGCTAAATCTTCGCCTAATTCTAACCGAATGAGTGCCATATTTTTATCTCCTATAATTAAATGCCAAAACTAATAGTTAGTTGGTGTTTATTATGCAGAATCATTACTTATCCTCAGAGTCAATGACTTAATCCGCAATCATTTCTGCTGTTGTATAACAAGGACTTCAAGCTTTTTAAGCTATATATTTAAATCTAATAAATATTTAGCTTCAATAATATCATGTCCGCTTGAACACTTACGATAAAAGTAACGCTGAGATTTTTAAATATAAAGAATCTGGAGATTTTATATCGTAACTAATTACCCGGACATGATATAACTCCTAAATAACCAAAATAATTATCTTTTTGGTTCACGTAAACCAAAATTTCATAGCAAATTTAATGCAGTGTGGGGAAGCATTTTTGCAGTTTTCTTTTACGCAAACCTTAATTTCATTAACAGTGTTTAATACAAGTGCAAAATATACTATGGTGGGCTTTATATTTGGAATCTCATTAATAGCTTGAAAATATTACTAAATAAAACTTTATACTTAACAGATGACGTTGGGCATGAATTATCACTGAAAGCTTATTAGAGCTTTCAGTGATAATTCTCATCTTTTGAGGTTTTTCTATAGTTACCTTAGTTGGTAAATTACAAACTAAGGTAACTGTTCGCACAACCTCTTTCCAAAGTCTTGGAGAAGTTAAATTGAAACTACTTATTAGTAGGTAGCAGAATTAGCTTCAGAGAAAGATTCAGAAGAACCGTCAGTGGTTTGTGTCCATGCATCACTTTGAGAAACGGTGTTGTTACCAAGAGCATCAGCAGAAGCAGTAGCAGTAGCAGTATTACCAACTGCATCAGCGTAACCACTGATGTTAACCTCAACATCAACATCAACATCAACATCAAGATCCTTATCTAGCTCTAAGTTGCTATTGAAGGTAACACCACCGCCACCGATGATTTCTTCGTTGGTAACTTCTAAGTAGTTTAGGTCATTAATAATCATTGGTTTTTCTCCTGAAAATTACTTAATTTGTTTGGGATTTTTGTCTGTGAGCTGTTTGTTTTTGCTCACATTTATAATATAGGATAATTAATTTTAAAAGTCAATATGTTTTTCCCATTTGTTTACAATTAGAAATAATATTTTTAGCGCAATAAAAACAAATAATCCTAACATTAAAAACAATAAATTTAACGCAAAAATCTCATGGCTATAGTAAATAATTGCCATGAGTTAACTATTTATAAAAGCAAAAGCAACTTGCATAGCAAAGCTTACAAGACTTAGCGTTTATTTTTCTTGTTTAATTAAATACAAACTATTAATGATTTGTTTTAATATTTTTCCTCATTTTATGGAAAATAAAACTAATGTTAAATAACTGTAGATATACTACTTATTCATGGCTATAAAATAATTTTTAATGCACTAAGACTGATTCACTAATTTATCTTTTTGTTCAATTAAATTTGGATCCATCTGAATAGCTACATCTAAAAATTTCAGCTCTCGGTTTAACCAATCATTGAATGATTCAGAAATAATTTTATCTCTTAATACCTCATCTAGTTCCGGCTGAATTATCTCTTCTACCCAAATTAAATACACACCTTTGGGTGTACTAATTGGTTTAATAATCCCTGGTAAGGAAGTAGCAAATATAACCGAAGCAATCTCTGGGCGAAAATCTTTACGATATTTAACTCCTTGATATCCATAAGTACGACGAAGTTCTATATCCTGTATATATAAACGAGCTATTTCTGGAAAAGTGATTTCGCCTTCTTCCAGTGCATAAAATAACTCGAAAGCTAAATCTCTATCCTCGAAAACAACTTCATACGTAACGGCAGCATCATAATCTATCCGATTCTCATAAAAGAATTTTTCAATTTTAGTCGAAAATAAATGATTTGCTAGTTTCTTAGAAATCAAACTGTTATGAACTAATTCTTCAAAATCCATCACAGACAAATGATGTTTGTCTAACCAAGCCCAGGTATCTTTAGCTGTAGCCAGTTTTTTCTCTAACCTGACTTTATCGCACTCTGACTGCAATTCTGCTTCTGTGACTTCAATACCAGCTTTATTAGCTGTTTCCAGGATAATTGTTTGAGATGCTATGGCTTCTATAACACTAGGTATCTGACAGGATAATTTGAGCCTGTGAATAATGTCTGAAATTGAAATGGTTAGATGTTCGGGCATGATGCCAATTGATGAAGAAAGTAGTTTTGGATTTATATAGATTGATTTATAGGATTGACTTGCGGGCAGGTAAAATTTACGTCTTTAGTAATTGTGAATTGCCTTGTTTTGTGAAAACAGTGCAACATAGAATTTAATTGCTATTAATCATTAAAGTAGAACTTCAAATCACAGTCTAGGTCACTTTGGTAGTAACAATGGTTCTAAAAGCTAAGATTCTGACTTTTTCTCCCTGATGACAAAAAATATCGGACTTCTTGAGGAAATCCAATATCTAGCGAGCATCTTGATTTTTAAAATTTACTAAGATTTAGGTTGTCATTGCAAATTTAGCAAAGCGGAATGACGCAATCACCAAGTCTAGATGTTGTGATTGCACCAGTCCTGGCGGACACGCTACGCGGGGACTGGTATAGGAGGTGGCGATAATTCTTTATCAATTCTTTCTGCGAGCTTATAAGCCATTGAGGGGGGATTTCGATAATTACTGGCAGTTTTTCTAAATCCCCACCGCCTAGCTTCAGCTTCTGAAACTCCAAACTCTAAAGCGAGTTTGTGATAAGACCAGCTATATTTTCTCATTAACTCAATGGGATGCATAACTTTGTTCCTGCTGACTTAATTCTGTAAAAACTGTAAGTATTGACCAAATAATCTAGTTACTCATTAAGTAGGGGTATGGCGTTAATTAGATTGTTGATTTTTACATTTCTAAACCATCTTTTTGTAATTTCTTAAATGGATCTAAAACAAAGTCAATAATTCGACGCTGGCGAATAATAACTTCAGCGTTTGCTGTTTGACCAGCAGTTAAATAAACACGTTTTTCGCCATTATCGACATACTGTTGCTTTAAAGTAATTTCTAATTCAAAACTTTCACTATTTCCTTGGGGTGTTTGTTGCATTTTTGAATCAGGAGATACCCAAGTTACTTCTCCTTCCACAATCCCGTACTCTTGGAAAGGATAGGCATCAAACTTGACTTTAACTGGCATTCCCACCTTTAAGAAGCCACTATCTTGTATGGGCATTTGGGCTTTGAGAACAACATCAGCATTTTTGGGTGCAATTTGGGCAATCCGTTGCCCTGGTTGTACTACTTCTCCTGATTTACTAAATGGCAATTCAAAAATCACACCATCAATGGGCGATCGCACAATCCGTTGTTTTAACTGTATATTTAAAGATGCTATCTCACCTTTGGTTTGAGCGATTTGGGATTCTAGTGCGGTAGCTTGCTTATCTATATCTTTGAGTTGTTCTTGATTCTTCAAAATTGACAATTTACCAGCTTGGAGTAAGCTTTGATAGCTATTTTTCTCTTCTTGCAGTTGCAGTTTTGCTTGTTCAATATCAGCCTCTAACTGGTTCATTGTCGCCTGAAAACGGCTGTTTTCTTCTGTTAGGCGTAATTTTGATTGTTTAAGGTCAGATTTGGCTTTTTCATAGAGTCGTTTACTTTCTTGTTCTTGCTTGAGTAGTTCATCAACTTGATTGATAGAAACAGCACCATCTTTCATCAGGTTGCTAAACCGTTGGACTTGTCTAGAATCTATAGTTAAACGCTTTTGAGAGGCATTTTTATCATTCAACGAGGCATGAATTTGTTGATTGACTTGATTGACTAATGCTTGTTTTTCTAGCCTTTGTAGATAATATATACTTGTTTTAGCAGCCAGATTTTGTTTTGCCTGGTTGACTTTGGAGAGTTTCTCTAAGGCTTGGGATTGGTTTTGTTGTTCTTGGGTACTAAGAGTTAACTGAATTTGATTTTTGATTACATCTAATTGTGCCCTTTGATTTAGAAATCCAGTCAGCTTTGCCTCGGCTTGTTGCAGCTGTGTTTGTAAAACATCAGCATCGAGTTCTAGTAAGGTTTGTCCTGCTTTGACAGTGTCACCTTCTTTTACATTGACAAGTTTCACACTCCCAGCAGCTAGGGAATCCAATTTTTGGGTTGCGCCTTTAGGCTCTATCCGTCCCTTAGCACTTCCCGTTTCATCCACTTTAGACATTGTTGCCCAGGGTATACCAAGGGCTGCAAAGAAAATTAGGGCATACAATACACCATGAGTCCACAACTTGGGTAAAGCATCTAATAACTCTTTTGTAGCATAGTGGAGGTCATTGTTATCATCTACTGGGAGGTTTTCATTGCCTCCAGTATTTTCATCATCAACTTTGTCGTGTATGTACTCGTCATATTCTTTTGGTGCAAGTACAGATGAAGAATTGGAAGATCGATATGGCATAACTCTATTTCCCAGAATTGACAGATGAAGATGTAGAGATCCGATGTTGATTCTCTACAATTTTCCTGGCTCAACTTACTTGAGATAATTGTTGTTGATTGAGATAGTAATAATGACCTTGTTTAGAGATTAATTCGTCATGATTGCCACTTTCTACCAATATCCCGCGGTCCAAAACCAGAATTAAATCTGCATTGCGTACCGTTGAGAGTCGGTGGGCAATAATAACGCTGGTACGTCCTTTCAAAATAGTCTTCAGATTGTTCTGAATAATCCTTTCTGATTCTGTATCTAGATGGCTAGTAGCTTCATCAAACAGCAACAAACGGGGATTACCCATTAGAGCGCGGGCTATGGCTATACGCTGGCGTTGACCCCCAGAAAGCATACCACCACCTTCACCGATTTTGGTTTCGTAACCCAAGGGTAATTGCTGGATAAATTCATCTGCACCAGCTAAGTTTGCTACTTGAATGATGTCGTCTAACGAGGCTTCTGGATGAGCTATGGCAATATTTTCCCGAATGGTGCCACCAAACAGAAATGTGTCTTGATCTACAACCCCCACTTGGGAACGAAGTGATTGCAGGGAAATCCCATTAACATCATGACCGTCAATGAGCACTTTGCCATCTGTCGCAGGATATAAACCTAAAATTAATTTACTCAAGGTTGTTTTGCCAGAACCACTACGTCCCACAAGTGCCACCATTTGTTCTGCTTTGATTTCAAAGTTAAGATTTTCTAGAACGTTAGTCTTGCTTTCTGGGTGATAGCGAAATGTGACATTTTGAAAGTGAATATTACCGCGCAGTTGACCCAAGGTTTTGCGGGGTTTATTGTGCAAATCTTCCTCTGGTTCTGCTTCTAGCACATCATTGAGACGTTCTACAGAGATCACGATTTCTTGAAATTGAGTCCACAATCCTGAAAACCTCTTAAAAGGACCCAACACATTACCCACCAACATATTAAAAGCAACTAATTGTCCAACGGTGAGTTCTCCTTGAATTACTTGCCATGCTCCAAACCACATCAATCCTGTACTGGTAAAGGTTTGAATGGCACCACCAATCATTGAAAGGCGGATGCCAATTATTTTGGAATGAAAGCGTTTTTTAACCACATTATTCAGCAATTCTTCCCAACGCCAACGTACAGTTTGTTCGATTGACAATGAACGAACTGTACGAACTCCTGTAAGAGATTCGATCAGATAGCTTTTTTGTTCAGCTCCAGCATTAAAAACCTCCCTAGATATGCGGCGCAAAATGCCTGTGCTAGCCAAAGCCAGAATAAAAAATGGTGGTACAGTCAATAGCACAAATAATGCCATTTTCCAGCTATACCAAAACATTAGGCTCAGATAGATGACTAATGTCAGCATGTCTAGGACTATTGACAAACTTTGTCCTGTCAAAAAGTTGCGAATTTTTTGATTTTCAGCGATACGAGAAGTAATGTCGCCGACATAACGTGACTCAAAATAAGAAAGAGGCAAGCGTAAGGTATGTTTGATAAAGCCTACTATTAAAGAGACGCTAATCCGATTGGCTGTATGGGCCAGCAAATATGACCGTACTGCATTCATGATAATGCTGAACAAACCAAAAACCAGCATCCCCAAACCAACGGCGTTTAAGGTAGCTAGGCTGCGCTGCACTAAAACTCGGTCTAGTAATAGCTGGGTAAACACCGGTGTAACCAGTCCAAATAACTGCATTATCACCGAAGCAATAAAGATTTCCAGCAGTACCTTATAGTGGGGTTTGACTAATTCAAAAAACTTCCACAATCCGACAGTATCTGACTTGGTATCTTTGAGTAAAGATGTGGGTTGTAGAAGTAAGGCATAACCAGTCCAACCGGCTGCAAATTCCTTACGGGTTAGTTGGCGTTGACCAATAGCAGGATCGCCAACAATCACTTTTCTTCTGCTAATTTCATAGACAACGATAAAGTGATTACCTTCCCAGTGAGCGATCGCTGGTAGGGATTGTTCAGCAAATTTTTCTAAGGTTGCTTTCACTGGACGGGTGGCAAAACCTAGGTTTTCTGCTGCTGATGCCAGGGCACGTAAAGAAGCACCACTACGTCCGACATTGGTCATATCTCGCAAACGGTTGACACTAAAACGTTTGCCCCAGAAACTACTAATCATTACTAAACAAGCAGCACCGCAGTCGGAGGCACTGTGCTGGGCATAGTAAGGATATTGCTTTGTAAACCTTCCCCACCAATGCCCCATTTGCACTTTGGGACCAGGAAAGTAAGGACGGGTTTTCTTGGGTGGTGGTTGTGATACTTGTTCTTGCCCTGGAAAAGGAATAATTTTTTGAGATGAGCCCAAACGTTCAATTTTGTTACGTTTGAGCCGTGATTTTGATTTGAGGGCTGGGCGACGATTCTCTGGTTGGTAGTCACCCAAGGGGCGATCAACAGTGACAAATTCTGCTAATTCTGGGCAGTGTGACAATGCAGTTTGCCAATGCTCATCCCTAAGGATGTAAGCAATGCTTGGTTCTTCTATCTGCCAATTTCTCTGGGGTAAATCACCACAAATTTTCCCTGGTGTTAAGGAATTACCGTCTTGTAAAAATTTGCCCCGATAAAGTATGCATAATTTGGGAACTTCATGCACAGATAGTTCGTCTGGGCTGCTTAGACAACAACGTTCAAATAAAGAGAAAGCTTTGAGCAATCCTTCTACTTGCGATGTGTGCTCGGGGAATTGTGAAGTTTGACGACACAACAACATTAAATCCCACATCTCTGCCTTGTGATAGAGGCGATCGCTTAATTGGGCATATTTCTCCATCAAGGGCTGCAATTCTTCTTGGGGAAGGTAACACAGCTTTAAATTGTGAGAAGTTTTAGCAATATAAGGCAAAAAGTCCGCTTCCTGGAACAGAGTCATTTCACCAAATGCCATTCCCGCTTCAAGGGTAGTAATTAAATTCTCAAAATTGTCTAGAAGTCTAACTTTACCTTGAAGAACAATGTAAATACCTTTATCAACACCATCCGCCTGCCAGAATAATTTTGCTAATGGCGGCTCTAGGATTTGGATTTTTTGGACACAGTTTTTAACATCGATTTCTGCGACAGAATCACCTAAGAAGTCATGAATTATTTCATACAGACTTCTCTGAGAAAAGATTGATATCATACTACTCGTTTTTTACTGTTATTTAGCATTCGTACACATAACCCACTTGAGAGATACAGCAGATTGCAAGTTTATGAGGTACGGTACCCAATCCAAATTATCAAAGCTAAAAAAACCATCCCTGTAATTGGTATACATCACTTACCAGCAAAAGTACTGTAAGTGTTGCAGAATTTTTTAGAAACAAGAAAAATCAAGAGAATTTATCTCATCAATTAGGGAAATAGTTCCTATGAGAATGCAAATATTGCGATCGCAAATATACGTGTAAAATCCGAAACATCACAAGGTAGCAGTATTTAAATATTAAGTTGGTAAAAACTTGCAATTTATGCTTGGAATGTGACATGATGACTGGTGTAATAATTGTATTCATGAGCAAACCGACTATCTGTTTCGTGCCGAGCCAAGGTGTAACAGACAGAAGTGTTTTTCTTTTCTGATATGCAGTTATTGCTGGGTGACTACCCCTCTGGTATTTGAGGTTCCAGGGGGGTAGTTGCTCAGTTTTTTAGTTTGTAGGCAGCAATTTTCATCGTTGTTTTTTTGACTTAATATTGCTAAGAAAAGTATGTAATAACCAATGCCCTGTGCAAAATCATTTATCAAGCAAAGATTGACAAAGACCATCGTAAATCATAGATACAATAATCCAGATTTGACTAGCAACTATAATGTACGAAAGTCTTAAGGATGATTCTGCTCAATTATTATAATTCTTCGGTACTTATCATACTAGAATTTGAATTAAATTCCGCAACTTATGCCGACTTCAGGGCTTCCAGGCAGTTACATCGTCAATTCCTTTCATTAAGCAGCAAACGCCAATATTAACGATTGTTATAATTGCCCAGTTAGGGTTTTAAGCTTACTTTAGAGAATTATGCGACACAACACATGCGGAAGAACCATGTTTATAAGAGTATCTAATTAAAAAATTTGAAGGTGTTGCGAAATTGATTTTCTAGAGCTTTTACCTACTATTTAACTCATAAGCTATCCTCATAAAAATTTCAATATTTTACTTTCTAGTATAATAATATGGGCGATGTCAACATTACCATACATTTTATAAATCTTTAATAAAACGTATAGTAACTGTCTGAATACCTCTGATATCAATTGTTTCACTATACTTTTATCAATTCATAACAAATTGTCCATATGGTCAAAATATTCAAATAAAAAAACACTCACTTCATGATAACTTTACATAATTATGTTGCCATTTTTCATGTTTATTGAATAGGTAACTCATGAAAAAAATGTCTGAAAATCAGTAATGAAGTTATTATTCATAGGTTAATTTTAAGTAAATATTATTCTCAACCGCTTCTCAAAGCCATCTAAATAAAATAGCCATTACTATTTTTGTAAAGTTTGTGTAAAGCTATTTTCATAGGTCAAGCTAGTATCATGTTGCAAATAATGTAAAAATTGGTAAAGGCATAATTTGGATGGTTATTCATCCGTAGAAGCATCAAAATAGTTGGGGTAAATATTCTAGAAGATATATAGATAGACTGTGAAATTACACTGATCACAAAATAAGCATTATTACTTATTGTATAAATAGAATTCATTTAACTTTTCATGGAGGGAGCAAAATATCACATCTCCGGCATAAAATCATCCCAAATGAATACGAAAACTAGTCTAGATTTGATTTTCTGTGGATATTTAAGATAAGTGATGGCTTTAGTGAGATTCCAAATTATTTAGATAAAGAAAGCTGTTGAAAATTTTGCAGTTCTTGCCTTGCCTGATAAAATGCAAAATTGAAAAATAAACAACAGAAAATTGATCGCTGTTCTTGGTGCAGGTGCGTGGGGAAGCAGTTTAGCTAGCATTGCCTTAGCTAACGGCCATAATGTAAATATTTGGTCCCGCAGGGGTTCCCTATCTTTGGCTAATGCTGTCAAAGATGCCGATATTATTTTGTCTGCAATTTCTATGAAAGGGGTAAGTGAGGTAATCTCTCAACTTCAAGGATTAACCTTTCCCTCCCATACAATTTTTGTCTCAGCCACAAAAGGCTTAGATCCTCAAACTACCTGCACACCTTGTCAGATTTGGCAAGATGCTTTTCCTGACTATCCCGTAGTTGTGCTTTCTGGACCAAATTTATCTAAAGAAATAGAACAAGGATTACCTGCTGCCACGGTAGTTGCTAGTACTATCGCCAGTGCTGCGGATATGGTGCAGTTATTGTTCTCCTCTAGTCGTTTCCGGGTTTATACTAACCCCGATCCCTTGGGAGTGGAGCTGGGGGGCACACTCAAAAATGTAATTGCGATCGCAGCTGGTGTTTGTGATGGCTTACACTTAGGAACTAATGCCAAAGCAGCTTTAGTTACCCGTGGATTAACAGAAATGGTACGTATTGGCGTTAACTGGGGCGCACAACAGGAAACATTTTACGGTTTATCAGGCTTAGGGGATTTACTGGCAACTTGTAACAGTCCCTTAAGTCGTAATTACCAGGTTGGTTATCAGCTGGCTGGTGGTAAGACTCTTGCAGAAATTTTGATTCACTTACCGGGTACAGCAGAAGGAATCAACACCACTGAGGTTTTACTGCAACGCTCCCAGCAGCAAAATATATCCATGCCGATTACCGAACAAGTATATGACTTACTTCAGGGCAAAATCACACCCAAACAAGCATTGGAAGAATTAATGCTCCGGGATATCAAACCAGAATACCAGTACTGAATCTTAATAATTGTCAATTACACCATGAAAAAATAGTGGAATCCCCTGAAGAAAAACATATAAATCTTCAGGAAATAATAGACATACCTGTGTAGATAGGACTATGCCAAAAAGAATATATTTTTGCGTCTGTCTACATTTATACTAAATATTTCCGTCATCGGTCAAGGTAAATCCCCATGTTTTCACAATCTAATAATGACTCAAATTACTTCTGTGTAATCATTTAGGCAAAAACAACATAACTTCATAACTACAGTTTAACGCCAAAAAATACTAGTGATAAATATAACTAGTAGTTGACGTTTTAAAAAAAAATTGTAAGCAACCTAAAAACTATGTTAGTTCACCGCAAATCCCGGGAACAATAGCAACAGTTAATTAGCTGACCGTAATCTATCTGTTACCTGGAGCCATTGAGACGATACTTTATGCCAGCAACATCTTTTTACACAGATACTATCGACGAAGCCCAAAAGTCTCCTCAGGTTTTTGATGCCGAACTCACAGTTGATGATACCGTTGATGATACTGAGCTATCAGTAAGTGAAGAAGAACTAGAGGATTTGGAGGCTGCTGCCATCGAGCAAGCACCCTTAACACCTAATCCTAACCGCCGCAGTACGGATCTTGTACGCCTGTATTTGCAGGAAATTGGTCGGGTTCGTCTATTGGGGCGAGATGAAGAAGTTTCAGAAGCTCAAAAAGTTCAACGCTACTTACGGCTACGGATTCTTTTATCCAATACAGCCAAAAAGGGAGATGAAATCCTAGAGCCCTACCTGGGTTTAATTGAAGCTCAGGAGCGATTAGCATCAGAACTAGGACATCGTCCTTCCTTGGAACGTTGGGCTAGGACTGGCGGTGTGGATGTGTTTGAACTCAAGCGCATTCTTTCCCAAGGAAAGCGACGCTGGGCTGAAATTGCTAAATTGACTGTGGAGGAGTTGGAAAAAGTCCAAGCCTCAGGAATTCAGTCTAAGGAACATATGATTAAGGCGAATCTTCGTCTGGTTGTATCCGTCGCCAAGAAGTATCAAAACCGTGGCTTGGAACTATTGGACTTAGTGCAAGAAGGCACTTTGGGCTTAGAAAGGGCCGTTGATAAATTTGATCCCACCAAAGGTTACCGTTTTAGTACCTATGCTTACTGGTGGATTCGTCAAGGAATTACCAGAGCAATTGCAACTTCTAGCCGTACTATTCGCCTTCCAGTCCACATTACGGAAAAGTTAAACAAAATTAAAAAGGCTCAACGCAAAATCTCCCAAGAAAAAGGAAGGACTCCTACCTTGGAAGATTTGGCAGTAGAGTTAGAAATGACTCCTACCCAAGTCCGAGAAGTGCTGTTGCGAGTACCCCGTTCTGTTTCTCTAGAAACAAAGGTTGGCAAAGATAAGGACACTGAGTTGGGAGAACTCCTGGAAACTGATAGTGTTACCCCAGAAGATATGTTGATGCGGGAGTCTTTACAACGAGACTTACATAATCTCTTGGCGGATTTAACTACCAGGGAACGGGATGTAATTCTGATGCGGTTTGGTTTGGCTGATGGCCATCCCTACTCTTTAGCAGAAATTGGTAGGGCTTTGGAATTGTCTAGGGAACGAGTCAGACAAATTGAATCTAAAGCCTTACAAAAATTGCGCCAACCCAAGCGACGCAATCTCATCCGTGACTACATGGAGTCACTTACCTAGTTAAAAATCAAGTGAATGAAGGAGTTAAGGAATTATTGGGGCGCAATGTTTTGCGCCTTTTTTGGTAGACAATTATTTTGATTCGGTATTCTTTATCCAAACTAATCATTAATTGTTAATTCGTCAATAGTTACTAATTTTGTAGACAAATCTACTCAAGCTTTGTAAGGTTTTAACCTTACTGGGCTAACTACGAGCCTCTCTCCACTGGCTAATGTTAACTTTGGACTCGGATTAATATTACATAACTCACCCATTCTTGATTTTACTTTGCAACAATTTAAAGAAAATTATTCGCTTTTTTACAAAATGTTACCTTAGCCACTATATCAATAGAACTTACTAGTTGGGGATCAAGAATTATTTAAACAAAAATGATTACTAATAGAGAAGGCAAAATTTTTAGCAACTATTCTCAATAAGAGCCGGTTGTTGCTAAAAGACCAAAGAATTTGCTATATTCTCAATTAATAAGCTTTGTTGAGAAAAATTAGTATGAGTGTTTACACGTCTTCTTCACTCAAGGCAGAATTAAACGATCGCGGCTGGCGTTTGACTCCCCAGCGAGAGACAATTTTGCATATTTTCCAGGAATTACCCCAAGGAGAGCATCTCAGTGCTGAGGATCTTTATCATCGTCTAGAAACAGAAGGTGAGGGTATTAGCCTATCAACTATTTACCGTACTCTCAAGTTAATGGCACGGATGGGTATACTTCGGGAGTTGGAACTGGGAGAGGGTCATAAGCATTATGAAATTAATCAGCCCTACCCCCATCATCACCATCACCTGATTTGTATCAAATGTAATGCAACAATTGAGTTTAAAAATGACTCAATTTTAAAAATTGGTGCAAAAACTGCCCAAAAGGAAGGTTATCAATTGCTGGATTGTCAGTTAACCATCCATGCAGTTTGTCCCCAGTGCCAACGGTCATTAGTTCCAATGTAGTTCTTTATTTGTTGAACTATCCAGACACGATCGAGAATTCACTACCGAGGGATTAAGGAAACTGATTGGGCAGTAATACAGTCAAAACCAAACCTAGTGGACGTTAGAAACTACCGTTTCTTACGTCCCTCAGACTGATACCATAAAACTCCTGGGCATTTTTAATGGCTTGTTTGGTATCATTTCCCAATTTGCCATTCAAAGGACCTTTGTAAAAGCCCCTTGTCCGCAGTCGTCTTTGTACTTCCAAGACATCAAACTGTCCTTGATTATCTTTGTTGATTACACTGTATAGTTTGGCACGAGTTGTCGGACCTGCAATACCACTAGCTGCTAAATAATTATTGGCATGAAAACGGCGCACAGCATCTGCGGTATAAGGACCGTAATAGCCATTGGGTTCTCCTTGCAAATACCCAGCTTTAATCAACTGTGCTTGTACAACCCGAACAACTTCACCACGGTGACCTAGACGCAGTTTATTGCCGTTAGCGATCCCAGTTTTAGCAGTATCTTCCCCATAACCGACACCAACTGGAGGTAATTTACTCCTGGTGGATGGTCCAACAATGCCATCAACGTCTAACTTGTAGGCAGCTTGGAATTTTTTCACCGCATCTTCGGTAATCGGACCAAAAATTCCATTGGCATTACCATAGTAAAAACCTGCTACGCGTAACCGTTCTTGCAGGATTTTAACTTCATTCCCTTCAGAACCCCGAGCCAGAAATTTACTTTTGCCAGAAGAAGAATTAGTAGTAGAAGTAGAAGTAGTAGTCTTCACCACAGTGCTACTAGTTCTGGCTTGGGTGGTAGCTGGCTTGGGCTTCTTGGTGGTAGTGCTAACTACCTTGGGGGCACGCCAATTTTTTAATTTTTGTAAAGTGTTAGTGCTAGCAATGCCATCTACTGTTAAGCCACTAGCTTTTTGGAAGCGGCGAACGGCATCTTCTGTATTAAAATCGTATACTTGGGTGATATTAGCTTGATAAAAACCAGCTGCTTTTAATTTTTGTTGTAATTTTTTTACAGAGGGTCCGCGATCGTTCCTTTCCAATGCCAAGGCACTGCTGACAATGCTGAGGATAGATAACGTGAAAATTAGGGGTAAAAGATATTTCCAGGCTTTGCTGGAAAATTTTTTCCAATCTGGTGCTGTTGATTGCTTGAGTAAATGGCTATGAGCAATCAATTCATCGGATGGGTTGTCCTCGTAGGCAAAAGCTACGTGCAAATACGCAAGATTATCCATAGGTTCTTCTTACACCACTGTTTTAGCTTCAATTGCGGCTTCGGCTTGATGTACTAGACTTCGTAAGGTTTCTAAGGTTTCTATATCTACATCCTGCCATAAACCACGTTGGTTTGCTTCTAATATTCTCTCAGCAATATCACGTAAAGCATAGGGGTTATGCTGCTCAATAAATTGGCAGGTGTTGGGATCTAGTAAATATGCTTGGACTATGCCTTGGTACATATAGTCTTCCACGCATTTGGTGGTGGCATCGTAGGCAAATAAATAGTCTACCGTTGCTGCCATTTCAAAGGCTCCTTTATAACCGTGGCGCATGACTCCGGCAATCCATTTGGGGTTGACAACCCGGGAACGATACACTCTGGCGATTTCTTCTGTGAGGTGGCGGATGCGGGGTTTGCTGGGAAGGGAATGATCGCCAAAATAGATTTGGGGGTTTTTCCCTTGGGCGGAACGTACTGCTGCTGTTAACCCTCCTTGAAATTGATAGTAGTCATCGGAATCAAGTAAGTCGTGTTCCCGGTTGTCTTGGTTGTGTAACACTATTTCCATGTTTTGTAGTCGCCGTTCAAAGGCCTCGGGTGCGGATTTTCCCCATGATGGTTGATAGTTGATAGTTGATGGTTGATAGTTGATGGTTAAACCTCCCACACTCCCCTCACTCCCCACACTCCCCTCACTTCCCCTGCTCCCTGCCCCCTGCCCCCCTGCCTCTTGCCTGGAGTAGGCGTAACAACTCCAGTTAATGTAGGCACGGGCTAAGTCTTCGTCGTCTGTCCAGTTTTGGGATTCAATTAATCCTTGGAGTCCGGCTCCATAGGCACCGGGCTTGGAGCCGAAAATGCGATATTGCGATCGCTGTTTGGCTGTGGGTAAATCTAAGCCTTGTTGAGTCCAAAATTCGGTTTCTTGCCTGATTTTTGCTGCTAGGGGGTTCTGTTCTTCTGGCTCGTCTAAGGCTGCAATTGCTACCACTGCGCGATCAAATAAGTCTATGAGGTTAGCAAAGGCATCCCGGAAAAATCCGGAGATACGTAATGTTACGTCTACCCTAGGACGGCCTAAAACTGTTAGGGGTAAAATTTCAAAATCTACTACCCTTCTTGCCACACCATCCCATACTGGTTGCACTCCCAGTAAAGCTAATGCTTCGGCCATATCATCTCCTCCGGTTCGCATGGTGGCTGTTCCCCACATAGATAAACCTAGTGTTTTGGGATACTCCCCATGCTCCTGGGTGTAACGTTCTATGAGTGCTTCAGCAGCTTTCCTGCCTACGTCCCAGGCTGTTTCTGTGGGTAGTGCCCGGATGTCAACGGAGTAAAAATTATTGCCTGTAGGTAGTACTTCTGGTCTGCCCCTTGTAGGTGCGCCTGCGGGGGCACTGGGTATATATTTACCGTCCAAGCCCTGCAATAAGTTGGTAATTTCCCGGTGAGTTTGTTGGAGTGCGGGGAGGAGGTGATGGTTAATCCAATTTAGGGATGGAGGGGTGGAGGGATGGAGGGATGGAGGGATGGAGGGATGGAGTGAGGGAGTGGAGGAGGGGAGAAGTGAGGAAAATTTGTCCCCTTGTCTTCTTTGTACTCTTGTCTCCCCCTGCCCCCTGCCCCCTGCCCCCCTGCCTCTTGTCTCTCCCTGCTCCTCTGCTAAAGCATCCATGCTTTGTTGTACTAAAATGGCTGCTTGATGTTCTAGAAGTTCTACTGCATCGCCGATGGTACGGCAAGGTTGGCTGTGTGTGTTGAGTAGGAGTTGATGGTTTTGGGGGGAGAGTTTGGTACTAAAGTCATCGGTAAGGGGGTCAAAATCTAAACCTAAATCTGTTGCTAAGGCGCGGGTAATACCGATATGATGGCGGTTGGGTTGACGGGCAATGGCAACAATTAAGTCCCGTAGTTGATTTTGTGAGGGACATTGCCCAAAAATATGCAAGCCATCCCGAATTTGGGCTTCTTTTAGCTCACAAAGATAGCCATCCATTTTGTTAATTGCTAATTCCCCTGGACTATCTTCCATGACCAAATCTAGGTTAAGATTCTCTTGCAAGATTAATTCCTGGATGCGATCGCTTATGGCTGGTAAACGACTAGGATCTAAACTTTCCGCTTCATAATATTCGTCAATAAGATTTTCTAAATTTTGTAAAGAACCATAAAGTTCTGCCCTGGTAAGGGGTGGGGTGAGATGATCTATAATTACAGCCTGGGCACGACGCTTTGCCTGGGAACCTTCCCCTGGATCGTTGACAATGAAGGGGTATAAATGGGGTAATGCTCCCAGGGCGATTTCTGGATAACAATCACTAGATAAAGCAATACTTTTACCAGGAAGCCATTCTAAATTGCCATGTTTACCTACATGGATGACTGCATCAGCACCAAAACATTCCCTTATCCAGTAATAAAAGGCTAGATATTCGTGGGTAGGTTCCAAATCTGGGGCGTGGTAATTTAAGCTGGGGTCAATATCGTAACCCCTGGCTGGCTGGATACCGATAAAGATATTGCCCAGTTGAATGCCAGCAATGGGTAGGGAAGCAGGGGAAGGGGGCAGGCTTCCGCCGTGAGCGTCAGCCGAACGGGAGCAGGGGGCAGGGGAGAATATTTCGTTGGGAGTTCCCCAGCGTTGGGTAATTGCTTGCTGTACTGCTAATGGTAAAGTCTGGAAATATTCTGTGTATTCGGATAGGGAAACGCTTTGTAAAATAGGGCGTAATTCCCTGGCTTCGGGATCGTTGGTGACACCAGAAGTTAAAATTTCAATTAAATCATCCCCCGTAGGAGGGATATTTTCCAAACTATACCCTTGTGCTTGTAAAGCCTTGAGAATTTCCACACAACTGGCTGGGGTATCTAACCCCACACCATTAGCTAGTCTGCCATTGCGGGTGGGGTAGTTTGCCAAAATCAGAGCTATACGCCGCTCTGGAGGTGATTTTTCACCCAATTTGACCCAATTAGCGGTAAGATTAGCAACAAAATCAATGCGATCGCTTACTGGTTGATAAATTACCACATCTGTCTCTAAATCGGGGTTGCGTGTTTCCAATGCCTTAAAGGATACAGCACGGCTAATAATGCGTCCATCCACCTCTGGTAAAGCTACATTCATGGCAATATCCCGTGGTGAAAGTCCTTGCCATTGTGACTCCCATTGTGATTGGGAGCCACTGCTGAGAATTACCTGTAACACGGGCACATCTAACTTTTGCCACAAATCAATTTGGGGTACTTCTGTATCCAAACGAGCGACGGAAAAACTGGTGGTATTAAGTATCAAGGAAACAGGAGTTTCTTCCTTGGGTTGGAAAAATTCGATTAAATCTTCTTGCACATCAATTTCCCGCAAGGAAGACACAAACACTGGAACTGGTTCTAAATTGCGTTCTGCCAAAGCAGCACACAAAGCATCAATTACCTTCGTATTACTCGCTAAATAATGAGCGCGATAGAAAATAATACCCACCTTGGGGGGAGTGTGGGAGGTGTGGGAGGTGTGGGGAGTGTGGGAGGTGTGGGGAGTGTGGGAGGTGTGGGGAGTGTGGGAGGTGTGGGAGGTGTGGGGAGTGTGGGGAGTGTGGGAGGATAAGGATAAATTTTTCTCCCCTGCTCCCTGCTCCCCTGCTCCCCTGCCTCTTCTGCTCCCTGCTTCTTCCGTCGTCAATCGCCAAGCCGTGAGACAAAAAAAAGTTAATGTCACAACTGCTGTGAGGGGATAATCTAAGAGAAATTCCAGACGAAAGCGGTAAAGTCCAGGCAAAACTTGACACAAAATTGCTGCCCACAAACCAACGGATTCGCCAAATAAAATTGTCCCCAAACCATAGACAGAACTAATGAGAATTGCACTGAAAGCCAGCATTACTAATGCCGCTTGGTCCTGTCCCCTGCCGAAAATATTTTGTACGTATGCTGTAACAATATAAGTTAAAGGTGGTATCTTAGAAGACAACAGCCATAAACTTTGCCACCAATCTCCATCCAACCATTGAGAATTTTGTAACCCTTGCCAATAGTTTAAAGTACCTGTGAGATAGTCGGCTTGATCCCAACCAGGAATGGAGCGATCGAGGGCAAACCAAATGCGATCGCATCCTGCGCCCAATAGCCAAATTATGGCGAGTTTCAGTAGATTTTTCTGTTTAAAAAAATATTTTTTCCCATCCACAATTTCAATGTCCGTCAATCCATCCGATCTCCATGTAATGGTACAACTTCCGCCTCATTACTTTCCCTGGCCACACGGATCAATAATGCAGCAGACACCAAACTAGAAATCATCGAATTTCCACCATAACTAAACATCGGTAACGGTAAACCAGTAGTAGGTAAAGCACCAGTAGTTACAGCGATGTGAATCAGTGATTGCCCAATCATCAAAATAGTAATACCAATGGCCACCAATCGATGGGCTGGTTTAGTTGCTTTTAATGCCACTCTCAATCCCAAGGTAGCGTAGCAAGCAAACATCAACAACAAAACCATACTGCCAAAAAAACCAAATTCCTCTGCGAACACCGAAAAAATAAAATCAGTATCCTGAATTGGTAAATAGGATAATTTTTGTTGTGAAAGTCCGAAGCCAGCACCCCAATTACCCCCGGAACCCACTGCTAACAAACTTTGTACTAATTGATAGCCATCTCTAGTTGCATCTGCCCAAGGGTTGAGAAATGACATAATCCGTTTGCGTTGATATTCCTTAATACTTACACTAAGTAGTGCCAGTAGCACTCCTCCCAAGGCTGTTCCCCCCAAATACTTATAAGGTAATCCCCCAGCTAGGGCAATGAACCAAATAGTCATACCACAAAGTGCAGTGGTACTTAAATTTGGCTGGGCGAGGATTCCCAAAATTATCAGGCAAAAAACAGCCAGCCAAGCAAAAATTAACCGCCAATTGAGTTTATCCCACCGAGAAAAAAGCCGCGCACTTTGCAGTACCAAAAAAGGCTTAACTAATTCCGATGGTTGAAGAGGGAATGGTCCCACAGGTATCCAACGAGATGCCCCCAAGGACCTTTTACCTAATCCCGGTATCAGAGTCGCAACAATTAACCCTAGGAGGATAAATAAGAACCAATGGGATACCCGTAAAATATGACGTAAAGGTAAATTAACAATGATTTGAAAAAAAATCAGCCCAATAAATACCCACAGTAATTGACGTTTAAAATAATATAATCCGTCAGACTGAAGACCATCGGCCACAGCATAGGAAGCCGAGAATAATACCATTAAGCCAATACATAACCAAACAAACGTTAACCAGTGTAGCAATCTCGCTTCTGCCGACCAACTAGATACGGAATCATCAAAAAATGGAATTAAGCGCCGTAGATTCACAATGGGTACAAATCAGATATAGTTATTTTCAATAAACTTTAACAAAAAATAATTTCCAAATCCGCACTTCTACTGGCATAAATTATGCCACAGCTAAATTTACAGCATAGGCCAGAGCAGCTTGTTGTTTACGAGTCAGGATATCAAAACCAAAACAAGCAAATGCAATTGGTGACAACTGAGATTGGGTAGAAAAAATTAAATTTTTGCCAGCATCTCTCAAGTCTGTTTGACCTTTTTGAACTTTGACTTGATAAACTAATTGCTTTGCCGGTGTCTCTATATCACACCCATATTCTCTAACTTTGACGATATAAACGTTTTGATTATACCTATCTTGTAGCTGATAAATACCAGTTTGGGACTGTTTTAAAGTATAATTTTTCTGACTATATGACCAGTAATTCATGTATTTAACATTTTCCACCGCAAATGAGCAATTCTCCCCTCAGAAGAATTAATAGCTTTTTCTATTGATTAAAAATAATCTCAAATTCAACATTTGTATGTCGGCGAAATCGTAACAAACATTAAAACCACTGTCAACAATTATGAAATATTAAACTTGTGTACATTTTCTCAACTGCCCAATGTCAACTCCCGAGCGTCTTTTCTTGTAATTAGACCACAAAACTAGCTTCTTCCCCTAGAGAAGCTTGCCAACTACGAGCATCATAATAAAGGTCTGCCAAAGTAATACTATACAACGCTTCCTTTAGTTTTTGGTGTAATCTCCGCCAAAGACAATCAGTCACCCAATCTTCTGCTTGTGATGGTTCGGGGGAGAAATTAGGTAACTGGATCATAGTTTCTCCTACTGCTTCTAAAATTTCTCCTAAAGATATTTGTTTAGGCTCTCGTGCTAATTGGTATCCACCAATACTACCCCGGACAGATTTAACTAATCCAGCACGGCGCATTTCTATTAATATTTTTTCTAGGTAAGGAGCTGGTATATCTTGACGTGTGGCGATTGCTTTTACAGATACAGGAGAATTTTTTGGCTGCAAACTCAAGTCTAGTAATGCCTTGACACTATAGTGTCCCCTCGCTGTTAGTTTCATAATTGATTAAGCGTTTACCTGATTGGGATAGCTAGTGACTAAAGATTGAAGATCGGTTTTGCTTCTAGTACAATTTGGTGTATATCAACCAACCATTTAGACTAGGCAAAAAACTTACACCATCGGTATTTTGTTCCCATAGGGTTGTCATTGGTGTACCTCTAAACATTTTGAATCCCCCACAGCACCCAATAGTTTTATTTACTCAAGTTCAGAGACTGTGATTAGAGTAAAAATCGTGGATACGGTTCAGGAAACTTAAAATAAATATAATATAGCATTAAAAAAATAAAGAAAAAGTTTCTAATATGATTTATAAAACTTGCCAGCTTTATTACCAATATAATGTATGGGCAAAATTGCGTAATTCGTTAAAATTTTGCATCTAATTGTAATATACTTAAGCAATAGCTGAGATAAAAACTAAAGGACTCTGTTCCTCTGAGCAATTTATCGGCTAAAATAAAAACGATTAAAACACTTCAAACATTTATTTTCGATCTACATTGATGGCTAAACAGAAAAAGATTGAACCCCTAATCGGTGAAGAACTGCTCACAAAAGTCAAGGAGTTAGAGAACCTCAGCAAAGAAGAAAAAGCCAAAGAATGCGGATACTATACCGTTACTAAAAATGGTGTAGAACGTGTCAACATGATGAAGTTCTTGAATGCTTTAATTGATGCAGAGGGCATTCAGTTAGATAGTAGTCCTAGTTTAAATGGTCGAGGGGGACGCAGTGCTAGCTACAGAATCAGCGTGCAATCAAACGGTAACTTACTGATTGGTTCTGCCTATACAAAACAAATGAATCTCAAGCCTGGAGACGAATTTGTGATTACTTTAGGGAAAAAACATATTCGTTTGAAACAAATTGATGCCGAAGAAATGGAAGCTGTAGAAGCTACAGCGTAAATATTCATCAGTGTTTTGTATGTAATTATTTATCAGTTGTTTCCTTGTGCGCCTAATTGTGGGGGTTTTATTCCCCCCCAAAAACAACTTGGTGGTAATAGTTGAACTATGAGGGCTACACTCTGCTCCCATATAAGTGAATTTATTTTTTCATCGACACAATTAAAAATAAATTTATCATGGGCTAAGAAAATAATTTTTCATCACTGTGGAGTGGCGACACCTGTTTTCGAGTTAAACTGCCACAGAAAATTAATCAGAAAATCCAAGATGCTACTTGCTTGATACAAAAGCAGAAACTTAATGGTGGTATTTTTTGGTAATTCCGTAGTCTTGTGCCAATACTATCGCATCTACATTAATCCAAAATCTCAAATCTAAAATCTAAAATTTCAGGACTAAAGCTGAGTGCCACAATCGGTAGTTGGTGCGTGAGGCTCGCTACAAATTGTGATTACTACGTTCAAACACTTTGAAGTTCATCACATACCCCACACCAAAAAATATGCCAGTTGCGTTAAGTCCAAATGCAATGTCAGTAAATCCTCAAACTATAATTTTGAATATAATAAACTACAGGAATTGAATGTAAAGGTTCTGTTCAACTGATAAATGGTGATACCAATCACTGACAACTGAAATTATTATTGCTTTAACTGACGATTGTAATGAGTATTCTATATTTCAATACCGTTGAGTTAAGCGGTGAAAACCAAAAACGCCGTAGATTGGGCAGTAACTTTGTAGTGGAGGTTTCCTCCCCATGAGAGTGGCTCCTCAACCTACAATGATAATTATTGTTAATCCAACTGTATTGTTGTATATTTATGTACTTATTTGACAAAAAATTTAGTTACAAAAAATTTGTTTTTTTAAAATTTTGCTGGGGATAATGCTTAAATGGTAAGACAGTTGATAAGTAGGGTCTGCTGAATAACTGTAAAACATCGATTTATCAATACTTTTAGGCTATTTTTGGGTAAGCACGTGCAAAGGAATTACGATTTTAGGTGTAAAATTCTTGCATCTGGAGTTTTTTCTAAATAATAAAGAATAGAAAAAAGAGACAACAAACTGTCCCCACCTCCCCTGTCCCCACCAAAAGACTTTTTGTTGCAAGCCCTCAAGCAATGATTGTTTCTCCAAGATACAAGCCAGCCAAGATTCATATCCATTGGAATTTAATAATGCTGTTATTGCTTTACTTGGGTTATGCTGAGTTAATAATGTAACTTTGTGGGTATTCTGAATAGAGGGAATCTCTAAAATTTAAATTTTCCTAGAAATTGAGCAACAAAAATCACATATTTATATAGAGTAAGTAAATGGATTAAACGGACAAAGTTAATGAATACACACAATAATATTGATAATCATTATCTTACATGCCCAATTTGCCAGAATAATGGTAAATCCCAGTTAATTAAGACTGGTTCAGGGTTATTTACCTGTCCTTATTGTCAAGAGCGGTTAGTTGTCAGCCATAGTGGTCATTATGTCCGAGATCCATTCGCTTGGAAACAGACTATTTTCTGCGAGTCATTGCGTACTCAAAGTAGACCTAATACTAACATTTTCAGAAAATTTTTCTTATTTAAGAGACCCTTTGCATCTTTAATTTTAGTAGCTGCGATGATGGTAGGGGTGGTATTTATCACTCAACAAAAAGTATCTGACAAGGATTCTCCAGCAATTCCTAAAATAGATCAACCAGATAAGCCCGACAAAGCAGATTGACATTCTCCCCACGCCTATAAGGCGGGGGATTCTAAGAATCACTTCTTAGGTTTCCTCTTTCTACGACTCGACTTATCCAGAGGGATTTCTCCACCCAAACTCCAGGTTGATGTCTCCAGAGGCGATTAACCCTTCGGCGTAGCTCAGGGCTTGCGTTCCCATGTGCCCCACTGTACGGAGTCCTATCTCAAGTATATTTCGTGCAGCATTCCAATCTCGGTCTTGGGTATGTCCACAATGAGGACAAACATGAGTTCTCGTGCTCAGAGATTTTTTCACAACCTCACCACACTTAGAACAATTTTGGCTAGTTCCATGAGGTGGCACAGCCACAGTAACTACCCCAAAAACTTTGCCAAAATATTCAACCCATTGCCTGAACTGTGTCCATGCTGCATCACTAATGGACTTAGAAAGGTGTCTATTCTTGAGCATATTTCTCACCTTTAAATCCTCATAGGCTACCAAATCGTGAGACTGGACTACGCACCTTGCTGTTTTCACAGCAAAGTCCTTACGCTGCCTACTTACTTTTAGGTGTTTACGAGCCAGTTTATTTCTAAACTTGACTCGATTTTTAGAACCCTTCTTAGTCTTAGAAAAACGGCGTTGCCGGGGTTCCCCCGGTTGTAGCAAGTGGCGTTAGAAATTAGCGGCTTTGGTCACGTTTCCGGTAAAACTTTAAATCTGTTAATTTTATAAAAAAGGGCTTATTTGACTATATATCACTTCCCTTGCTCTCTTTGGTTACTAGTATCCAGCCTTGAGATTGGTCAATTGGCTCCAGAGCATCTAATTGTATTTGCTCCAGAGCATCTTGAGTCAACAATAAGTAAGGTTGCTGATTATGCTGCCAATAGTCTTGCAGCTGTATACTCTGCCAAGGAATAATGGAGCGATCGCTATAAAAATTGAGAGAAGGGCGGTGTTCAGGATTAGATGTGTAAATTTTGGTACCTGGTGGAGTTCCCTGCTTGACAATTTCAGCTACTGGCTTCACAGGGTAGCGTTCCCCTAGCTCCCAAACCCAGTGTTGGGATTGCATCAGTAGTAGCAGGGATAGATAACTCCCCCAAACTAAAATTTGCAAGAATTGTTTGTCACCTTTGGTTGCCAAAACTGCTGCTAATCCCATAGTTATGGCCACCGCAACTAAAATTAACTGTAATTCAGGTTGATTGGAATTATTCCATGAGTAATAAATATTAATACCACAAGAGGCGATCGCTAGTAAAATTAAACCGGGAACCCAATAACGGGGATAGGATGAAAGTAAAGGTAAACCCTGAATTTCACCAAAAAGCACGCCGATAACTAGGGCAATACTAGGATAAATGGGGAAAACATACCAAGGTAATTTAGTGCCCATGATGGAAATAGTCAGCAAATAACCACCCATCCAGACCAATAGTAATTTTGCCCAGCTTAAATTCCGGTTGTTCCAACACAGGCGCAGAGCTTGGGGGAAAAATAGTAACCAAGGCCAGGTATATTTTAATATTTCCAGAATATAAAACCAAGGGGGATGGGCATGGCCCTCAACTGGCTGCCAAATGCGACTGAGGGATTGATTCATCACCCCAATGTTACTAAATAGATGACCGTAATGCCACCACTGGGCACCATACCATAAAGCTACAGGAATCATACCTAAAAAAATGGCAACCCAAAGATAAAAACTGGTAAGTAACCTTGGTGTATCCCACAGCAAAAAAATCAAAGCGATCGCTGCCAATAATAGCCCCAGCATACCTTTTGTGAGGCAAATTAGTCCCAAACTAATCCCCACGCCCAAGCAATAAACTAAATTGCGCCGCGATCGCAATAACCATAAAATCATCATAAGAAAGAAAAATACTGCCCCTCCATCCAACATGGCTAAACGTCCATGACGCACCACAGGTAACATGGTTAAATAAACAAGGGCACTGTAAATAGCGCAAATACGTTGATAAAATAATTCTCGGGCAATTAAGTAGAGTAAGGGTACAGAAATTGCTGATAGCAATGCTCCGGGTAAACGTGCTGTCCACTCACTCACTCCTCCCAGAGCATAAGCTGTAGCAATCAACCAATGCATGAGTGGTGGTTTATTGAGATATGGTTCCCCTCCCAAAGTTGGGTATAACCAAGTCATGGAATCAATGGGTGCACGCCAAATTTCCCTGGCTACCTGTGCTACTGTTCCTTCATCCCAATCCCGTAGAGGTAATGTACCCAAATCTATGGTAAAAAGTAATACAGCCGCCACGAGGAGTAGGATTATCCACAAGCCATCAATCCATTGGTCGTGAATTTCATTCCATTTTTTGACCCGACCCCCAAAAAAGCTGTTTGCTGGCATACTCTCGAATTAAGGACAAATTTAGTTTAGTTATATAGAGACGATGTAGAGATTGCTATGTTGCCCAGGTTCATTCTTAAAAGAGCCTTGGCAAATCTTGAATACAACCATTATTCTCGAATATTATCAAATCTTAAACTAATTCAATTTTTACAACAAATCAAAAACTATAGTAATTTTACCTGAATTTTGCTAAGTATACTGAGAACTAAATCTTTATCGGGCAAGCATCAGCGCCAGCCTAGTTTTACATCAAATATGAGTCCTATAGTTTTTTTGTGTGGAAATCAAATAGACTTGTCTCCTCTGGCTTTGGCATTTTATAAACCTGACCTGGATTAGATATTTTTGACAAGTATTGTCAATTTAATTTTAATTTTATTGACTAAATATACTATGGTAAAAATTGGCAATTAACCTACTAAATATAACCATTCATAAATACACTAGGGAAAGGGTAAATGAATCTATCTTTTATTTTAGATGTCACACTGGGTTTAATATTTATTTACTTGACATTGAGCTTATTAGCATCAGAAATTCAAGAATTGATTGCCACACTTTTTCAGTGGCGTGCCCAGCATCTGCGAAGAGCAATTGAAATTCTTTTGGCTGGGGACCTACAAAATTCACAGGATCTGCGAGTGATTCAATTAGTCAATCAAATTTATGCCAATCCTTTAGTCAAAAGTCTGAATCAGGAAGCGAAAGGTTTTCTCCCTGTTTTACCCAGGCGATTTACCTGGGGGATAGCCTCAGCTTATCGATCATTAAAAGCATTAAAAACACCTACTCCAGGATTACAAGCACAAGATACAGTTTTTGGAGATCAAAAGCGTAGTGGGCCATCTTATATTCCTGCCCAAACTTTTGCTAATAGTCTCATAGATACTTTACAGGTACCAACATTAGTTCAAAAATTAAGTGAATCTAGATTTGCCAAGTTTAAAGAACAAAAATTAGCAGAGATTCAAAATATTTTATTTCAAATGCAAGAGCAATCTGCTGATGATGAAAATATGGCTAATTTTTTTAATAAAATGTACCAAGAATTTGCCGAAATGCACGCAGATTTTGAGCAAATTTTGTGGAACTTTCAACAAGATAAAGCTGATTTAGTTACCAGCATTAATCGCATGGCAGAAAGTCTGGATAGATATATCGATAGTTTTCAAGCGGATATGATAACCAATGAAATATCCACAAAGGCTTTGAGAAGACTACAATTTTTAAAAGAAGATGCTTTTGGTGATCCAGAAAAAGCAATATCCCTCGGTGGTTTACAACCTAATGTAAATGAAGTAGTTCAATCTGTGGATAGAAATAGTCCTGTGTATCAGGAAATAAAAGAATCCATGCAAGATAAAGATGATGACAGATTTCAAGCCATTGAGGACGTAATTGACCGCTTGCCCCCATCTATGGCTCAAAATTTGACTATTTTAGCCAAAAATGCCCAAACCAAGGTACAAAAGACAGAGGAAGGGATTAGTTTATTACGTCACGAAATTGAAAATTCATTTAATAGCTCCATGGATAGGGCATCAGGAGTATACAAACGTAATGCCAAGGGCGTAGCAATTTTGTTGGGAATTATCATTGCTACTGGTTCCAATGCTGATGCTTTTCATATGGTGAATCGACTTTCTAAAGATTCTACGATTCGCAATACAATTGTCAATAATGCCGGGGAAGTGTTGCGACAAAATAACCAATACGCACAAAGTTTTCAAGCTTTAAGAACCGAAACCGATAATGCTTTAACTAATATTGCTCTACCTTTGGGCTGGAGTGATGCGAATTTACAACAGCAATTACAACAACAGCAAACACCGACCCTTTCCACTGCGAATTTACAAGAATCCACTAGCTCCCAACCACAATCTTTTCCATTATTTAAGTACCTAGGTATGTTTTTTGGTTGGGTTATCAGTGGAATTGCGATCGCTATGGGAGCACCATTCTGGTTTGATCTTTTAAATAAAATTGTCAATGTGCGTAATTCTGGAAAGTCTCCCACACGTTAATTTTCTGAGTTTATTGGCAAATCTTGGTAAATAAAGCCCGATATACAGGCTCCCCTTTATTCTGAGTCGCTATTTCCCGCTCTGTGGGCACTGGGAGGGGATTTTCCGTCAGCCATTCTCCATTACCTCGTCTTTTAAAAGCGGGATGTGCTGCAAAGCGATGGCACATTTCCAAGGCGACAAATTGAATATCTGACTGTAAAAATACTATCCCTTCTGGTGCTAAATATTCTGCGAGTTCTGTAACTAACTCTGGTTGCACAACACGCCGTTTGGCATGGCGAGTTTTAAACCAGGGATCGGGGAATTGAATGCTAACCCGTTGTAATGTTCCTGGAGCCAGGCTAGATAGGAGCGATCGCATGGAGGCATTGACGTTGCAAAATAGGTAATGTAGGTTTGTCAGCCCTAATTCAGCACATACTCTATTAGCATCATCAACCAGTGGCTCCCTAATTTCTAGCCCGAGGAAATTCCAATGGGTTTCTATCTGGGCCATTTTTAATGCAAAGCGCCCCCTCGCACAACCAATATCTAAATGGAGGGGTTGGTTGGGGTTCCCATAGATTTTTTCCCATTCTAGGGGATTTGCAGGTGTTTGATATTTGTTTGCTAAAGGGTTAACATGCTGACGGACTCGGACTCGCAATGCTGCCAAATTTTTATACTCCTTTTTACCAGTTAAGCGTAATTAAATGTCAGAGGCGAACCTCACCCCGCCTGACAGCACCCCTCTCCTTAATAAGGAGAGGGGCTGGGGGTGAGGTTTTATATTTAATTTTACCTAGTCAGGACTTACGCAATTGTCACAATCGGTGGTTGGTGCGTGACGTTATAAGCCTTATTGCTACGTTCAAATATTTTCGCATCTCACGCACCCTACACCAAAAAATATGCCAGTTGCGTAAGTCCTACTAGTAACTTATTCAGTTACCAATTATTAATTTATTCCCCTAGGGGGATGTAGAATTTTTGATATTTCGACTGTAAATTTCGACTGTAAATATTGTCATTTCTTTGGTTATCTATAAATTCATCTCAATCTATACAAATCTTAACTGGGATCATTTGTCTGCTACATGATAGAGGTAAGGTTATACTCTATAAAAAAAGAGTTTTTACACCTTGATTTTAAAATTATCCTAACTTCAATGACTTATAAATTTCGTTTTGCAATAGTCAGCGACTTACATATTGCCCTTCCCCATACTATTTGGCAACATCCCAGTCGATTTCATTTAGTGGAAGTTAGTATTAATGCATTTGAAAGCGTATTAGAACATTTAACACAATTAGATTTAGATTTTCTCTTGATTCCAGGAGACTTAACCCAACATGGAGAGCCTGAAAATCATAGCTGGTTAGCAGAACGTCTGTCAAAATTACCTTTTCCCGCCTACGTTGTGCCTGGCAATCATGATGTTCCTGTATTACAAGCAAATGAACAATCTATTGCTTTTCATGATTTTCCTTACTATTACCAAAAGTTTGGTTATGCTCAACCACAGAAGAGTTATTATACCTGTGAGATACTTCCAGGGGTGAGACTAATTGGATTGAATTCTAACTCGTTTAACGAGCAGGGGCAATTAGTAGGGCGGTTGGATAACGAGCAATTGCAATGGTTACAAGGGGTATTAGATGCTGCTGGTGATGATTTGGTGCTGGTAATGGTGCATCACAACGTAGTTGAGCATTTACCCAACCAATCCAATCATCCTATGGCAAATCACTACATTTTGCAAAATGCTCCAGAACTACTACAACTATTGCAACAATACGGAGTCAAACTACTATTCACAGGACATTTACACGTTCAAGACGTGGCTCAATCCCACGGTATATATGAGATTACTACGGGTTCATTGGTAAGTTATCCCCATCCCTACCGCATACTCGAATTTAAGCAGGACGATTGGGGTAGGGAGTGGTTACAATTTTTATCATATAAAGTAGAATCAGTACCTGACTTTCCTAACTTACAACACTCTTCTCGTCAGTGGATGAGCGATCGCAGTTTTCCCTTCATGGTCAAGTTCTTGAGTCTACCACCTTTGAACTTACCCTTAGCCCAGGCGGAAGAAATGGCTCCCACTTTCTGCAATTTTTGGTCTAGTATTGCCGACGGTGATGCGTTGGTAGATTATCCTAGCTTTCCCCCACAATTACGCCAGTACTTCCAGCAATATGGTGCGATTTCCCCTTGTGGTACTCCTACACTGATTGATAATCACAGTACATTATTAATTTCAGACACTGGAAAATGATAACTAAACTGTGCCTATGGAATTTCCATCATGGGCACAGTTTAATTCGGAATTGTAATTAAGTTCTTTGTAGCGGGGATTTGAGAACCCGATACAAAATTTGCTGCTTTTAGTTGCTACAATTATCCAGGATTAAAACTGGGTGACACTACAAGTTGTGATTACTACGTTCAAACATTTTCGCAGCGTCACACACTAGACTGTTGACTTTGATGCTTTTTCGCAAATTTTACGAAAATTTATTTGTGCTTATCGAGTTGGTGTGAAAGTGACTTTTCCAACCACTTTCACACTAAAAAACAAAGACACAGATTTTGTATGAAGTCTTGCGGGCTAAAGGATACAGAGTCAACACCCTATTCACACACCCCATATCAAAAAATATGCCAGTTGCACAAGTCCTAAAGTAATAAAAACTATTTTATATATGAGGTAAAAATGCAATGACAATTAAAGCTAAAAATCCAAAGAAAATTCCTAAAATAAACCAAAGTGTAGAACTTCGTCCTTTTTCTTGAGCAATTTTCATTGTAATTGTAGCTATACTTACTAATAAGATTAATCCAAAAATAAATCCTAATCCTTCCATTATTAACTCCTTGTCCCTCTCCTATCACGGCTTTCAGCTATGAGGTACATTCTCATAGCTGCCGGAAGTGCTCTAACTCCTTTTTACCGCACTTTCCGCTAAGTCTCTGCGATTTTTTAATCTGAAAAAAATCGAATAGTAGTCCATAACTACCATAAACGATTAGCTCTAATCGCGCCTGCGGAATCTTTAAAAATATCAGCAGTACGATAAACAATAAAATTGGGAGGATAATATCCTTCCCATCTTTGATATTGGTAGTTATAGATAAACCATCTACCTCTTGAATCAGCAAAGAACAAGTATTTACGGCTTGGTTCGATGAATGTACTACCAATATAAGTATTATTATTTATATTAGTAGTGGCACTCACATTTTCTGTTCTGGGATTAAATGTTTGTTCTACAACCTCAGAAGCGATAGTAGAACCAGCTTCAGAAAAGAAGGGAGAAACAACATAGTCACCCAAAAATTTGCCTAATTTTCCTACTATTTTTCTACCACGAGGTTTTCCATAAGCAGGTTGTGCAATTTCTGCCTGGAAATATGGTGCTGACGTACTAACTTTTACTGTACTTGCGAAAGAAAAACTACTTGCGATTGCTGCTACTGTCAAAAGCGGGATGGTGATTTGAAATTTTTTCATGACGATTCTGACTTTATACGATGTTTTCTGGAGCGGGAATATCTACTGTTCTTCGTAGTTCCGTTAGATGGAAGTCTGCATCAAATATCCTAGTTTCAGTTTCATATTTAATCTTCTATTCTTTTTCACTCCTGTATCCTGTCACATCCCCATCTTCCATAAATCCACTAAGAAAATCTAGTAAATTTACGGATCACTTACCCTCCACACTGTAGTGATCCGTAAATGTACTTGACAATACTCATATAATTCAGTAATCATGCGGAGTTTAAAACCATCACCACAGGGACTGAAGAGAATCAAGGAAGCACGGGAAACACGAGGATTAGCCATAGATAACCCCGAATGGCTGGAGGAAGCAAGTAATATCCTCGAACCAGGCAAAAGTTGGCAATATCCAGTAGTAGCGGTTGCTATCGGTACTTGGAAGCGTTTTTTGCAGGGTAAACCCGTAAGAGCTGTAAATTTCAAGGCTTTTTGCCAAGTATTACAACTAGACTGGGAAGAGGTTGTTGATACTCAGGAGAAATCATCAACAAAATATGAGTGGGGTGATGGGCAGAATATATCAATATCAATTTTCTCTGAAAGGAGTAAAGAATTACACACTTTAAAACAATGGTTAACCGACGAAAAATGTCGATTGGTGACAATCTTAGCCATGGGTGGTGTGGGTAAAACTACTTTGGCGAAAAAATTAGCTCAAGAGGTGAATGGTGAATTTGACTACATTATTTGGCGAAGTTTGCGGGAAGCACCAACCGTAGAAAAGATAATTGCAGACGTGGTTTGGTTTGTTTCTCAACAACAAAAAATTGAGTTACCCGAAAGTTTAGAAGAAAAAATTAAGCTACTTATTGATTATTTTTCTAACTCCCGTTGTTTGCTAATTCTGGATAATGGGGAGTCAATTTTGCCAAGTGGTTCGATTGTGGGTTGCAATCGCCAGAGTCATGGGGGTTATGGTGAATTATTTCGCAAGATAGGAGAATCTTTGCATCAAAGTTGTTTGCTGTTGACTAGTCGCGAACTGTTTCCCGAAGTGGAAAGATTAGCGGGGGAAAATTTACCTGTGCGGGTTTGGGAGTTGGAGGGGTTAGAGTCAGCAACGGAAATTTTGACTGCAAAGGGTATCAGTGGTTCACCGGAAGAGATGAAAAATTTGGTAAAACATTATCGCGGTAATCCTTTTGCTTTACAAATTGTGCCTGGGACGATTAAAAAGTTGTTTAATGGCAATATTCGGGATTTTTTGAATTCGGGTATTACAGTTTTTGATGGTATTGATGATTTACTGACACAACAGTTTCAAAGATTATCGCCATCAGAACAATCTTTAATTTATTGGTTGGCTATTTATCGTCAACCTGTGTGGGAAAATAATTTAGTTGAAAGCATTTTGGATTTTTCACCAAAGCAGGTTCGAGAAGCTTTAAATTCCCTGTCACGACGCTGTTTAATTCAATCAACTCCCCAGGGATTGACGCTACAAAATGTGGTGATGGAATATGTCAGCGATATCTTGATTCTTAGGGTGATTCATGAGTTGGAAAGTTGTGAATTAAATATATTGAAAACCCATGCAATTATTCAAGCTTCCGCACCAGATTTCATTCGCCAAAATCAAATCCAGATGCTATTAAAACCAGTGGCTGAAGATTTATGTAAAAATCAGACACAAAAGGTTATAGAACAAAAATTTCGTTTCATTGTTGATAAATTAAGAACAGAAGAATTACAAACACCTGTCAGGTATGCGCTGGGAAATTTAATTAATCTTTTAATCCAACTAAAAGTAAATTTAACTGGTTACGATTTTTCTCGTTTGACTATTTCCCAAGCTTATTTACAGGGGGTGGAATTACCACAAGTAAATTTTAGCGATTGCAGTTTTGATCAAACTGTGTTTTCCCAATCTCTAGGTAGTATATTTAGCGTCAATTTTAGTCCCGATCAAAAATTACTCGTAACAGGGGGAATGGATGGACAAATTCGTTTGTGGAATGTGGCCGATGGTACGCAAATCTTAGCATGGCAAGCCCATGAAGATTGGATCCGCTGTGTGGATTTTAGTCCTGATGGTAAATTAATTGCAAGTTGTGGTAATGACCATACGGTAAAAATTTGGGATAGTCAAAACACAAAATGTTTAAAAATATTGCGCGGACATACTGATTGGATATGGTCAGTGTACTTTGTATTAGGTCAGCAATTTGTGATTAGTGCTAGTAGCGATGGCACCGCAAAAGTTTGGAGTCTCGATTCAGGGGCTTGTGTTTACACTTTCCACGAACCAGGTAGGGAAGTGTGGTCATTTGCTTTTAGTCCAGATAGTAAAACTTTAGCTACAAGTGGTGCTGATTCAATAAAATTATGGGATGTTTGGACAAATGAATGTTTGAAAACCTTTGACGAAAGTTCGAGACAGGTTCGGAGACTTGCTTTTAGTCCAGATAGTAAAACTCTTGTAGGAAGCACCGATAATCAAAATCTCAAAATTTGGGATGTGAATACGGGTAAATGTTTGCGGAGCGTGAGAACTGCACCCACTGCAATTTGGGCTATAAAATTTAGTCCTGATGGTAAAACAGTGATGAGTTGCGGAACAGATAAAATTCAACTTTGGAATTTGGCAAATGGGGAACCCCAGATGACTTTATATGAACCCCATCACCGCATTCGTTCTTTGGCTTATAGTCCCGACAAAAAAATCGTTGCTGTGGGTAGCGATGACCAGTTAGTCAG
>JASJCX010000276.1 GCA_030065255.1 Calothrix sp. MO_167.B42
AAAGAATGTCCTAAAGAATCATGAATTTCCCTAGCAATGCGGTTGCGTTCTTCTAAGGTGGCTTGATTTTTTATTCTGAGTGCATATTCCCGCAGTTTTTGATTAGCGATCGCTAATTTTTCGCGGCTTTGACGTTCTGTAATTAAAGTATTCATCATTAATAAAAAGAACAATAATGTTAATCCAAATAAGAGTGCAAAACTAAAAATAAGAAATCCTATGCGCTCTTGCATCATTGGCAGTAATTGTATTTGAGACAAGCGCCTGATTAATGTGATTATAAATAGAATAAATGATAATAAAGTAACCAATAAGCGACCATGTATTTTAAAAATTAGGCAACTGCGGGTTACTAAAATTAGATATAAGAATGGAAATAAACGTGCAGTTGTACTTCCTAAAAAGTTAGTGACTACAATTAAAATTATTTCAACAATAGTATAGATAACTTTGTACTTTTGTTTGTCATTAGGTAATCGCAAACCCATCAATCCAAAAAGAATCAAACTGCCAACTGTCAGTTCAGGAGATTGATTGAAGAATAAGCCTAACTTGAATGGTGAGAGAGTGGAGACAATCGCTAGTGTCAGTAGTACCCATTCTAAATAAAGGAGAAATTTGAAGGGATGATTATTAAATTGAATCGAAGGCTGCACAGCAAGATTCCTGTTAATAAATAGGGTTTAAGTCTACTGTAATCATTATTTGCAATCATTGCCAGTAACATTAGTCAGGTTTGCCATATGACTTTAGTCATGTATTTATATATGACTTTGTATAGACAATTATTTTCCCTACTAATGACTTTGTCATCATGTGTTTTCAGTTCTGAATTTATAACATAAAAATATAGAAATCAAACACATGAGGTTAACACTAAATGCAATTCACAAAAATCTCACTCATAGCTGGAACAATTGCTCTAACTTTAGTAATTACCCCCTTAACTGTAAAGGCAGAAACTAACATTTCATCTCCCCAGATAGTTGCACAAATCCCCCAATTACCCTTTCTAGAACGTTTAGGACTGACAGAATCACAAAAAGCCCAATTTGCAGAAATTCGTCAAAATACCCGTGCAGAAATTAAGAATATTTTGACACCTCAACAGCAGGAACAATTTCAAACGATTACAGCCAATATGGATCGGCGTATGGAAGCATTTCGCGCTCTAAATCTGAGTGACGAACAAAAAAATCAAGTATGGAATATCCTTCAGTCTACAAAATCCCAAGCACGAGAAATTCTTACCCCAGAACAAAGACAAAAAGCTCAAACATTACGCCAAAAATGGATCAATAATCGCCCATTTGTCAATCGTTAATTTTCAGTTTCATCAATTTCAATTTTTTCACTATTATCCTGAATCAAGAGCAAATATCATGTTGAATCTCAAACGTACATCCTTAATCTTGGCTACTACTCTTACCCTTGGTGTCACAACCTTTGCTACCACTGCAAACGCTGAACCAACAGTTTATGAAGGAACTAATGGTGGTGTCTGCGTCAACGGTGCTGCTAGAACTGGTTGTCGAGGAGCTAATGGTGGTGTTGTGTATAGAGGACCCCGTCGTGGCGCTGTAAGAGGAGCTAATGGTGCTGCTGTTTATAGAGGACCCCGTCGTGGCGCTGTAAGAGGAGTCAACAGTGCTACTGTGTATAGAAGAGGACCCCGTCGCGGTGCTGTGAAAACACCCAATGGTGACACATATATTAAGACTCCCAATGGTGTTTATCAAGTCGATCGCAATCAGTAATTTATCGCTAGTTCAATATTACAGGATATTTCATCTGCGTACATTGGGGCGGACAGGAATGCCCATCCCACTCTAATTATTCGTGAAAAGTTAGATCCCCGACTTTTCTGTAAAAGTCGGGGATCTAAGCCTCTGCATTTTTATAGTGTTACGCGATACTCGATTGCCTTTCCTCACCCAACACCATAAGATTTTAAAATTTATCTCGAAGTACACAAGAGAGTGAGGACTTTCTATAATTGTGGAATTACACGGGACAAATCCACGAGGCAATTGTAGTAATGAACTGCAAAAAATTATCAAAAACCACTGGAGTAATCGCTAAGTACACGCTTACAATTCTTACCTTCACCTCCTTCATCATCCCACCTAGCTTTGCCCAAGCAGAAACTACATCCCCAAAATCCCAACATATTGCTCAAAATCAACCAAAGCCAAAACCACCACAAACTCTCAAATTAAACTTGACATCTGGACAAAAAGAGCAAATACGCAAAATCAGCCAAAAAGCCAGTGCTGATATTCAAAAGGTGTTCACGGATAAACAAAAAAAAGCAATAGATGCTGCTATCAAGGCGGGTACACCTCCACAACAAGCTTTTGCCAGTATCAAAATTTCCGATCAACAAAAATTACGTTTACAACAAATTATGACATCTTTCCAAAAAGATAGATTTGATGTGCTAACGGATGCACAAAAACGACAAGTAAACGAATACCGCAAGAAGATGAACCAGCAACAACAATTACAACAACAGCAAAAAAAGTAATTTTCTAGAAACACGAATCAGCTTGGTAATAAGTAGGTAGGCACAAATAAATCAAACTATGTAAAGGAATGTAAAATTGCTGAAGGCCTTGCGATTGCTTCACTTCACTTCGTTACGTTCGCAATGACGTAGTTATAAATTTTTTTACCCACCTACTTATTGCTGTCTGGCGACTTTCCTATGGGGAGTCGCTTTGTTTTTCAGTTGACAGTTGACAGTTAACAGGTGACAGAATCAAAGTTAAAGTCAGTATTTGGAAAATGAGTCAAATCAGCTAAGATAACTAAGCAACTGTGAACCGAACACAATAGGGAAACAACGGTGTAAATCCGTGGCTGTGCCGCAGCTGTGAAAGAATTATGAGTGATGGGTTATCTAACTCTAACCCTCAAATCATTTTCAATAGCCAGAACGCCTATGTGTTCCATTACATCCTCTATTTTCTGCGTTGCACAGGAAAGGAGCTTTGAACAAAAATGTCCATTATTGATAGCAGAGTTGTTACCTACTTGGAGTCCATAAGTAACCAAATTCCAGAATTACCCCCTTTACCAATTCAACGTCCCCTGCTGATGATTGGCCATGGTACTAAGGACACCGAAGGAAGACAAGCTCTACTGGATTTTGCCACCGCTTATCAAGCCTTAGATCCATGCCGTCCAGTTCTCCCTTGTTTTTTGGAACTGACTGGACCCACAATTCAAGAAGGGGTGGATGATTGTATTAATAACGGCTACACAGAACTTTCTGTACTACCAATCCTGCTATTTGCAGCCCGCCACAATAAATTTGATGTTACCAACGAATTAGACCGCGCCAGAGCCAAACATCCCCAACTCAAGTTCCACTATGGGCGGCATTTTGGTATTACTCCTGGCATTATCCAATTATGGCAACAGCGATTAGCACAATTGGATAAACCAGAACACAATCCCCAAGGAATCTCCCGCGCAGATACGGTACTATTATTTATTGGTCGTGGTTCTAGCGATCCCGATGCTAATAGTGATGTTTACAAATTGGCTCGCATTATTTGGGAAGGTAGTGGTTACTCCACAGTGGAAACCTGCTTTATTGGCATTACCCACCCCAGATTAGAAGAAGGTTTTCGTCGTGCCAGACTTTATCAACCAAAACGAATTATAGTACTACCATACTTTTTGTTTACTGGTGCATTAGTGAAAAAAATCTTTAACATCACAGCCCAACAACAGGAAGCACACCCAGATATTTCCATTAGTTGTTTGCCAGAAATGGGTTTGCATCCCCAGCTCTTTTCCGTATTGCGATCGCGGGAAATTGAAACCCACCTTGGACAAGTACAAATGAATTGTGAAATGTGTAAATTCCGTCTGTCTGCCCAGGGAGATAGCCACCATCACCACCATGGCTACCACCATCACCACCATGGACATCACCATTCCCATCCCCCCGTAGACCCCTATGCAGACATAGAACAATACCACCAAAGGATTTGGCAAGCACCGTAAGAGGAGTGAAGGAGTGAGGGAATATAATTTAAATATTTCCTCAGTTCCGCCAATAGAAAGACTACGCTAACAGAATTCAAAATTTTTGGAAAATGTCTAAAGAGTTTGTCATTGGTAGTAAAGTCCGTGTTGTAGCTTTACCGAGCTACATTAAAACTGCTGAACCTATGCCTATGCTTCGCCCTCCCGATTTAATTCATATAGGGGAAGAGGGTATTGTATTAGACCGTCGCCCTGGGGGATATTGGGGTATTCGTTTTGCTAATGGATCTTTTCTCCTCGATAGTGAGTACATTGAATCAGTAGAAGAAACACCAGAACCACAAAAGAGTGAAGAGTGAAGAGTTAAGAGTGAAGAGTGAAGGAGTGAATAAGACAAATCAATAAATATTTCTTCCCACACTCCCCACACTCCCCACACTCCCCAACTATTATGTCCCTGGACGAAAGCGAATATGCTCGGGTATATGGTGGCGATCGCCTAATATTTCTAACCTTGGGCCATTAACGTCAAATTTAACCATACTTACCGATGCAACCAAAATATTCACCCGATAGCGATAGCGCCCCAAATCAATTCCCAGTAAACTGCAAAGCATAATCCGAATCGTCGCCTTATGGGAAACCACTAAAACATTACCTTGGGGATGTTTTTCTTGAATTTCAGCAATTACAGGCATGGAACGGTTAGCAATCTCTACCGCAGTTTCTCCACCTTTGGGTGCATTCCAAGCTGGTTCTGTCAACCATTTGACATAATTATCTGCGTAATTCTCCTGAGCAAAGGATTTACTCTTAGTTTCCCATTCGCCATAACTACCTTCCCTGAGTCCATCACGCAACTGCATATCCATGCCAATCGCATCACAAAATGGCTTGGCAGTTGCAACGGTGCGCTTCATGGGGCTAGCATAAACGGCTGACCACTCCAATTTTTGATAAACATCAGCAAAACTGGATGCCATTTTCATCCCTTCTGATGTCAACTCTGCATCAGTTTCACCACAAAAATTACCACTTTGACTAAAAGTAGTTTCTCCATGTCGCAGTAAATATAAATTGAGTGTCATAGCTTGCAAAAGCGATTGGGATAAAGGAGTGTGTGCAAAAACAAAATATCACTATCTCGCGATGGAGTATGTGACACCACGACAAAGTAATCAACTCAAAAAGTAATCAACCACAAACTTTTGCGATCGCAGGCTCTTTTTCAGTTGACAGTCCTTGAGTATGAGACTGTGCTATATTCCTCTCACTCTCGAAGAGTGGGGCTATATGAACAAAGACTGGAAAGGAGCAGGCTAAAGAAGGGCGCATCTTTATAAAGAAATGGTATAACCAATATGTCCATTGCTATAGGAATCCTAATTGATTTTTGAAATATACGTAGGGTGTGTTGTCGCAGAGCGCAACGCACCATTATATAAGGATTTAGGTGCGTTAGACTAGCGTCATAACGCACCCTACGAATACCTAATTTTTTCAATATTCAAACCGGATTCCTATATATCAGAGGTTAATACTTATCCTTCGGAAATATCGGCTTCAATAACATTTTCGGCAAAGCTTTTATATGCACTGCCAATATTCTTAGCCATTGAGTCGGGGAAAACATGGAAATCCCCATTTTTCAAGGCTTCTATGATACCTTCCGCCACAAGTGAGGGTGGTTCCGCAATGTCTGTCATCCCTGCTGAATCTCCCATATCCGTTGCAATTGGTCCTGGATGAACGCTTAGTACAATTGTTCCTTGTTCCCCCAGTACTTCCCGTAAAGCTTGGGTGATGGAATATGCAGCTGCTTTTGATGCACAGTAAGTCGCCAAGTTAGGGAAAGATTTGATTGAAGCAACGGAGTTGAGTTGAACAAAGACACCCCCTCCGTTATTTTTGAGAACCGGAGCAAAGGCTTGAGCCATGCGAATCAAACCATAAACATTAATGTCCATCTCAAATTTAATTGAGTCCATTGCATCATTATCAAGTGGAGTAGATGTTTTGAGAACACCTGCATTATTCACAACTACTTGCACATCTTGGGCTTTTTCTGCTGCTGTGAGAATAGATTGCGGCTGTGCTAAATCGATGTGAATGGGAACTACCTTACCTGGGTATTTTTCCACTAGTGGAGATGCACTATCCAGGGTGCGAACGGCAGCATAAATTTTTGCTGCTCCGCGTTCAATGAAGGAATCAACGAATACCTTTCCTATACCGCGATTTGCCCCTGTGATGAGGACGATTTTATCTTTAATGTCGTAGCTCATTTTTTTGCCTCTGAATTACTTCAACTTGCTAATTCAACTCGCTAACAATTATGGGAAAAAATGTGCATTTGTTGTTCTCTATGAACTTAGCATTTTTGCCCAGTGCTCATCTGCATTGGCTCGTCGATTTTCTTCATCAGCACCCCATGAGCGATCGCATTTTTGGGAAAAAATTCTGTACTCTTGTAGCTTTGTTTCAGTACAATTAATGATAAAACTCCTATTAACTCACAAATAATCCACATAAGCATAGGGTAATTACACTGGTCAAATAATAAGGCTACGGTGTACACACAAGTGATGAAATTAACAATAACCCCTGGAAAACCTCACCCTGTCCTATCGGACATCCCTCTCCTTATTAAGGAGAGGGAAAGATTTTTGCATAGCAAAAAGCGAGGGTGAGGTTAAGTATTACATTTAATTACGCCTACCTACAAGTCCAATGAATTACCAGGATTTTCAAATCTTAGTTAACTCAAATCGGAAAATTCGCGCTTCATCACAGCAGGGGGAGGTAAGTGGTGAATTATGCCTGGATATGGACAGAACTAGGCATACATTAAAATTGATAAACCACGGGGTAAATGATGGTGAGTTGCTCAAGGGACTGGGTTATGAGTTATACCAAGCACTTTTTCCTCACGAAATTAATGCCCGATTCCAAGCTACAATCGCAGGGGCACAAGCAAATAATCACAATGTCCGTTTGCGTTTAATATTTGAGTCTCCCCAATTAGCTGCTCTTCCTTGGGAATTTCTCTACAATAAACAAACAAATACTTTTTTAGGGAATAATACTCAAACTGCACTTTCCCGCTACATTGATGTTCCTTTGCAAAAACGGGATATCAAAGCTGCTAGTTTACCTCTGAAAGTCCTGTTAGTCATTTCCAGTCCTAGCAATTTAGTTAAGTTGGATGTTGCTGGTGAAGAAAAGCTAATCCGCGCAGCCCTGGATAAATACATAGAAGCAGGTAAAATAGAGTTAGATGTATTACACAAAGCGGATATCCGCAATATTAACCAAAAGCTCCGGGAGAAGCCTTACAATATATTCCATTTCATTGGACACGGAGAATTTAAGGATAATAAAGGCTACATTGTCCTGGTGGATGGAGACGGCAGAGCTAATTTATTAGATGATGAAAGATTCGCCAATTTCTTTTTAGGCAACAATAACTTAGGGTTAGTTATTCTCAATTCTTGTCAAGGTGCAACAGTCTCTTCTAATCAAGTATTTGCAGGTACAGCACCAAATCTAGTACAGAAGGGAATACCCGCAGTTGTGGCCATGCAATATCACATACTTGATAGTACAGCCAAATTATTTGCAGATGAATTTTACCGCACCCTAGCCCAGGGCTATCCTGTAGATGCTGCTATTCAGACAACCCGCAATGCTATTTCTATGGAAATGGGACTTGATAGGCGGGATTTTGCTACGCCAGTGCTGTATATGCGAGCTAAGAGGATGTTTGGAAAGTCAAAAAAAGCTCAAGTAACGATATTCTGTCAGTAGATAAAAATGCGACAGCGTTACAAGAGCCATGTCTAAATCATACCCAACAGACCTCACAAATGAGCAATGGGATTTGTTATCATCTCTTATCCCACAGGAAAAAGGAGGTTGCCGTCCTCGTTGTGTTGACTTACGTGCAGTCATGAGCGCCATATTTTATATTCTTTGTGCAGGTTGTGCATGGCGTATGTTGCCCCATGACTTCCCCAAATGGCAAACAGTGTACTATTACTTCCGAAAATGG
>JASJCX010000277.1 GCA_030065255.1 Calothrix sp. MO_167.B42
TTGATATACCGGGAACTTTGACTACAGGTATGGGAATCTAGGTGGGTACATATCAATTTTTCTTTCCTGAATATAATACTACGGTAGTTTTTTTGATTTAATCTCTCATTGACATACTTCCTCGTCCTAAAGTAGTGAGGATTCCTTGACACTTCCCTGGGATGTGCTACCAAGAAGGCAGTCTTACCTTCCCTCCATGTCCGTTTAGAGCCTCCCAATGCCCTATGGCGACTTTAGTCTTATTGTACCAAAATCCTAAACGAAAAATCCGTCCTTGGAGCGACGCACTGAGTACGTCGAAGTGGACGGGGCTTGTATCCCATTATTTTTGGTCAACACTTTGTTTTATCCTTATCAATAAATAAAATTCCAACCCATGATTCAAAGCGTAAATTCAGTACCAGCATTTGATATTAAACAACAATATACCGCCATCCAAGGAGAAGTAAGTGCGGCGGTTCTAGAAGTTCTGGCTTCTGGTGGCTATATTGGTGGCCCTGCTGTTGCAGGTTTGGAACAACAACTCGCTGCTTACATTGGCGTAAATGAATGTATTGCTTGTAACTCTGGTACTGATGCCCTCTATTTAGCACTGCGAGCTTGTGGAATTGGGGCGGGGGATGAAGTCATCACCACTCCTTTTACCTTTATCGCCACATCGGAAGTCATCAGTGCTGTGGGTGCCAAGCCTGTATTTGTAGATATTGATAAAACTACTTTAAATTTAGATTTACAGCAAATAGGGGCAGCAATTTCCCCCCAAACTAAGGCAATTATCCCGGTCCATTTATTTGGCCAACCGGTAAATATGACTGAGTTGATGGATATAGCCACGACTCATAATTTGCTGGTGATTGAAGACTGCGCCCAGTCCACAGGAGCAACTTGGGAAGGGGAAAAAGTCGGTAGTATTGGGCATATAGGTTGTTTTAGTTTTTACCCAACGAAGAATTTAGGGGGTTGTGGTGATGGTGGAGCCATAACTACTAATGATGCACAGATGGCTGCAAAAATGAGGATGCTGAAAAATCACGGACAATCAAATCGCTACCATTACGAAGAAATAGGAGTAAATAGCCGCTTGGATGCCATTCAAGCGGCTATTTTGCATATTAAGTTGCGTTACCTAGATACCTGGAATCAACAACGACAAGCGATCGCATTTCGTTATGCAGAATTTTTGAGTCATTTACCTAATATCATCACACCCCAGGAGTTACCAGGGGGTAAGGGTGTTTGGAATCAATACACTATTCGCGTAGTTCCAGAGAAACGAGATTGGATCAGGGAAAAATTACAAGCACGGGGGGTTAATACTATGGTTTACTATCCTCATCCCCTCCATTTACAACCGGTTTACCGCAATCTCGGCTATCAACCAGGACAATTACCCATAGCAGAAGCAGTGTGCGATCGCGTTTTGTCTTTACCCATGTTTCCTGAATTATCCCTAGAGCAACAGGAGCAAGTTATTTATGGTTTGAAGGATTGTTTGATGTTGACAGTTGACGGTTGACAGTTAAGAGTTAAGAGTTAGGAGTTAGGAATTAAGAGTTGATAGTTGATAGTTGATAGTTGAGGGTTTTAACTCCTTCCCTCGCCCCCCATCACCTCATCTCCTCATCCCCTCTATGTATTCATTTCACTCTCAAAACCCTACCTGCATTCAAAATCGCCAATAATGCTACACCTACATCTGCAAAGACAGCTGACCATCAAGTGGCAATACCAAAGATTCCTAGTATGATAAATAAGCCTTTGACAGCCATAGCTAGAATTATATTTTGTCACACAATTTTACGGGTTTCTTTACCGTAACAGGTATAATTTCCTGCTTCAGGTTAAATTCTTCACCATGACTATGCCCGTGGTTATGTCCATGATGATCGTGTTTTGCAGCACAATAATAAGAATGCGTTGACCTGTTTGATGCCATGATTTATATTCCCAGGATAATGACAAATGAAATACTCAAACTATGCTCAGAGTATCACCAAGTAATTTCCCTACTTCTTCCCGATTTTATCCCGACTTCTTCTCGATTCATTCCTAAAGTGAAAGACAAGTTGAGCAAATGTTAAGTAGAAGCAGGAGATTGAACTATGAAACTTTGTTATCGTGGTGTTACTTATCAAGCAAAAACTACCCCCATAAAGACAGTTAAATCGGGAATCACGGCTAAATTCTTAGGTAGAACCTACATGATTAACAGAGCTGATTCACGGGTGGTTTCACAGCCTAATTCCTATCAATATCGAGGTATTACTTACCAAATAGGAAATAAAAATATTACCAGTTCTGATAAATATTGTTTGATCAATCAAAATTTTCATTCTGTTGTTAAATAGAAAAATCTACTGGAACTAGTACTCGACCACGTTAATTATCAGGGGTAGAGGATAAAACCGCATTAGCGAAGCCATGCCCGAAGGGCTTTAGGCGCAAAGAGCGCGAAGGAAGAGGAAGAGAGGACAGGTATAGAATTTGATGTACCCGGCAGAATTAAGTTGGTGGAGCACTAGTACTTCATCGCATTAGTTACGAGGGGCAACAGATCCCCGACTTCATTTTAGAAGTCAGGGATCTAAATTCCCACAACTCATCAAAATTATTAATGCGATAGATAACTAGGCAAAATATTGCAGATTACATACAGTAGTTTGCAGATAAATGAAGTACAATAATTAGTACACAATTTATTGTGGGATGAGCATCCTTGCCCGTCCGATGCTTGGTTAGATAATTGGATGTATTCTGCCAGATTAAGCTTCACAAATAAGCAATAATTTGGTCAATATCCCCTCACCTTTTTATCTCCTCATCTCCTCATCTCCTCATCCCATCACTTCATTAACCCACAGCATCATAAATTTGGGAGCTTGTATCCTTTTCTTTTTCGGTCAACTATCAACTCTTATATCAATTTACAATGAGGTTGCATAGAATCTATCAAGGCTACAAGTAAGACTCTGGCTATCGTTATAAAATTTGCGTGCCCTGATGAATAATATGCATCTTCAATGTAAAACGATATTAACTCTTAACTGTCCGTTCGCTTATTTTGAAACTCTAAATTGAATTAGGGCTTTAATTCAAAAGGAAAAAGGAGATTTTTAAGTAAGTATTCAATGCAAGGTAAAATTTATTACTTTCATATCCAGCTCCCAGAAGCGTCTATTTAAGGCGCACGGAGGTGCAAATCATAAAAATGGCTAAAACCTTATTCGAGCCAAAAATACTTGAATTGAATGAATAGCCTAGGTTACAAGCTCTGTAAGGCTTAATTAAATTTTCAAGTCAAAGATGAGCGAACGCCGAGTCTTAACTCCTAACTGTCAACTATCAACTACCAACCATCAACTCAATTTAGTATTTGGGTCAATGCACCTTGTAAATTAGGATACTGATATTTAAATCCAGTGGTTAAGGTACGCTCAGGTAAAACCTGTTGACCTTCTAATACTACAATTGCTCCATCTCCTAACAGAGCTTCAATGGCAAAACCAGGGACAGGGAGCCAAGAAGGGCGATTCATGACTGTGCCCATAGTTTGGGAAAGTTCTTTCATCCGCACCGGATTAGGAGCAGTAGCATTGTATACTCCTGACATATTTGTATCGGTTACAGCTTGGAGAATCAAGTTGACTAAATCATCTCGGTGAATCCAGGAAAACCACTGATTACCACTACCAATGGGACCACCAGCAAACATTTTGAAGGGAGTAATCATTTTTGCTAGTGCTCCCCCATCCCCAGCCAAAACAATTCCCAAACGCAGGATGACTAGCCTCACACCCACATCACTAACTTTTTGTGCTTCTGCTTCCCAAGCTTGGCAAACTGACCCTAAAAAATCATTACTTGAAGGGCTTGTTTCCGTAAAGGTGGCGGTTTCACTAGTTCCGTAGTAACCGATAGCAGAAGCATTAATTAAAACACTGGGTTTGTGTTCTGCATTAGCTATGGCTGTGACAATATTTTGGGTTGTAAGTTGGCGACTTTGTAAAATTGACTGTTTTTTCCCTTCCGTCCATCGTCCTTCAGCAATGGACTCTCCAGCTAAATTAATCACACTGTCACATCCAGATATGCTATTTTGCCAAGGACCGAGGACAGTGGGCGTATAGTTAACAATTTCTACATTGGGGAAAGCTGATGACGGAAATACTTTATGTCCATAAGATGTATCACGGGTCAGAACAACCACTTGATGTCCTTCTTTTTGCAGTTTAGCAACTAGATGACTACCAACAAATCCTGTTGCTCCTGTAATGGCAATTTTCATGCAAATACCTCTACCCAAACCTTTGTGTTAAACCTACCTAAATCTACCATTGGCAAGGGGAAGCAGGGGGGATGAGGGGATGAGGGGGAAATTCCACGAATAAATTCTCCAGAACCGCACGTAACAAGGGGGGTTTCCACCTTGCCCCTTTTCCCTCTGCTTCTCTTGATAAAGTAATTTTACGGTAACAGGACTTACGCAATTATTGTCACAATTGGTGGTTGGTGCGTGACTTTCATAAGTCTTTGCTACGTTCAAATATTTTAATATCTCACGCAACGGCAATAATGCGGGAAGAACATCTACACCGCATTTTGCCTCCCCTACGCCTCACCGAATTTTAGATTTTCAATTTTCAATTAGGCATGGGGTCAATTCTTTAATCTAAAATCTAAAATCTAAAATCTAAAATCCAAAATTGATTGAGGCATCAAATCATTCCATTGTCAAGTAATTTTACGGCAATTAATGACTACCGAGCAAGTCATCAAACATTGTAGGCAAAGCTCCAGCCAAATGTAATACTCAAATTTGGTATAATTCAGCCAAAAGAACTACAGTAACTGACTTTTACCATAAACGATCGCTAGTCAAATCCCCTTGCAAATAGCTCCATATTCTAGTTACACTTTGTAAAACATTCTCATTTGTACTTGGCTCTTGCGTACATCATCTGTGGGTACATGTCTTCCTGGTCATATACCCAGAGTACGTAAAGTTTGCCCAACTAACCACGCCGTCTATATTTATTCAGACCAAGCTGTGGAAAAATGTAGACTGTGGCAATAACAAAAACATTAGAGGAGTTTTTCACGGAGCCAGTAACTTCCCCCACAGGAAACTTATTTTGCTCCTAGTCATAACTTCCGTAAGAAAATTGCTTTGTAAACGAACTCATCGAGGAGGAGCGTAGTCGATGGGACTACCTTGGTACCGAGTACACACAGTCGTTCTGAACGATCCAGGGCGACTAATCTCTGTGCATTTGATGCACACAGCCCTAGTTGCAGGCTGGGCTGGATCTATGGCTCTTTACGAGCTAGCCATTTTTGACCCCAGCGATCCTGTACTCAACCCAATGTGGCGACAAGGGATGTTCGTACTACCCTTCATGGCACGTTTAGGTGTTGTAGGTTCTTGGGGTGGTTGGAACGTAATCGGCGACCCCACCTATGAACCTGGTTTCTGGTCATTTGAAGGGGTTGCTGCGGCCCACATCGTCCTGTCTGGTTTACTGTTCCTAGCAGCTGTTTGGCATTGGGTATTCTGGGATTTGGAATTATTCCAAGATCCTCGTACTGGCGAACCCGCTTTGGATTTGCCAAAAATGTTTGGTATTCACCTATTTTTATCTGGTTTACTTTGCTTCGGTTTTGGAGCATTCCACCAAACTGGTTTATTTGGACCAGGAATGTGGGTTACAGATGCCTATGGCTTAACGGGCCATATGCAAGCAGTGGCACCGGAATGGGGCCCAGCAGGGTTTGACCCATTTAACCCTGGTGGTATAGTGGCACACCACATTGCCGCCGGTGTAGTTGGCATTATTGCAGGTTTATTCCACCTAACCGTAAGACCACCTGAAAGGCTGTATAAAGCCCTGAAGATGGGTAACATTGAAACCGTACTTTCCAGTAGTATCGCCGCAGTATTCTTTGCTGCCTTTGTTGTTGCTGGAACCATGTGGTACGGTAACGCCGCTACCCCCATTGAGCTGTTTGGTCCCACACGTTACCAATGGGATCAGGGATATTTCCAACAGGAAATTCAGCGCCGAGTTCAAACTAACCTCAGCAATGGGGACACTTTATCAGAAGCTTGGTCAAAAATCCCCGAAAAACTGGCTTTCTATGATTATGTCGGTAATAGCCCCGCCAAAGGTGGTTTATTCCGTACAGGAGCCATGGTAAATGGTGATGGTATTGCCCAATCTTGGCAAGGCCACGCTGTATTTACAGATGCAGCAGGTCGAGAATTGAACGTGCGTCGTCTGCCTAACTTCTTTGAAACCTTCCCCGTGGTTCTGGCTGATGCAGATGGTGTTATCCGTGCTGATATCCCCTTCCGTCGGGCAGAATCTAAGTACAGCTTCGAGCAAACTGGTGTTACAGTTAGCCTCTATGGTGGTGACTTAGATGGTAAAACATTTACAGACCCAGCCATAGTCAAGCGTTTTGCCCGTGGTGCTCAAGGTGGAGAAATCTTTAAATTCGATCGGGAAACCTTGAATTCTGACGGTGTATTCCGCACCAGCCCTAGGGGTTGGTTTACCTTTGGACACGCCGTATTTGCTTTGTTATTCTTCTTCGGTCACATTTGGCACGGCTCTCGGACAATCTACCGCGATGTATTTGCCGGTGTAGAAGCCGATTTGGAAGAACAAGTAGAATGGGGCTTATTCCAGAAAGTGGGTGACAAATCCACCAGAACTCCTGGTAAGGAAATTGCCTAAAGCTTTTCTCATAAAATTTTAGTAATGGTTCAAAGTCAGGTTGAAAGTTGCTGGCTAAAGGGTAATAGGGATCTATTTGACCTATAGGTAGGCAAATTATATCCCTAGTTTTTACTTGATTTTGGTAACTTCACCCTACTTTGCGACCATTATTTTTTGTTAACAACTCCTTGGGGGAAATAACTCCGTGGAAGCAAGTTACACAGGGGAATGAAAGCAAAACCAAGGTATTGAACATCAAACGAATATATGGGAAAATACTAACAGTCTCTGACTCACCCAAACTAACTAAAAGGTTACCCTTTGAGTATAGCCTGTAGCATAGCTTCGCCTATCGGGTAGTGTGGGCATCAGCGCCTATCTCAGAAGTGGCGCAAGTCGGGTCTGCGGGTATATCAACTAGTCTACTGTTCTTGAATAGGCACCGAAAGGAATAAAATAGTCATATGGAAAGCGTTGCTTACATCTTAATTTTGGCCCTAGCAATTGGAACTCTTTTCTTTGCCATCGCGTTCCGCGAACCACCCCGCATTGGAAAATAGCAACAATTAACGAATCTCGCGGAATTCCCCACCGTCTTTTACGGTGGGGATGGATAGCGAGTCTGGGTTTGGTAAAATACAAATGGTCGCTGACCCGCCTGACTGACTAAAAGGCTACCTATACGGTGTAAAAGTACTAGCAGAGTTCAGGGAAGAGACAAACCCAAGCTGGTAGCTATTGCTGTAATTCCAAGGCGAGTCTGTCGTAAATAAATATACGTCTGCGGAAGGTGGATGTCTGCCTGTGGACGCTGAGTAAGACCAATTCTAGCTTGCTGGTTGAGGCATCGGCGGATGAAGCGGGAAGCTCGAAAGACGAATAAAACCGTCCCTGCATTGAACCGGTAAGTTGGAAGCCCCAACCTCGGCGAAGCAGGTTGGGGTACTTCACATGGTGTCAATCATTTGAATAATCAAATATTAGCCGCTGTTACTTAATTTAGTAACGGCGGTAATTATATTTTTGTATCCCAGATAAAACTGATCGAGCTAAAATCGAGCCAAAAAGTTAAATTAGCGATCGCTAAAATAAAATATAGGCAGAAAATCCGATATAATATCTAATTTGTCATTTGATGCGTGTTAAGATTAGCTTTGCTGCGCTACGATGATGAAGGATGTAGGTGTAGACTTGCCTATGAGGCCCTTGCATATACATCGCTAGGAGGCACAAACATTACGGAGACTAAAACCAGGAAACAACTAGCATGGTCAATCAGAAATCAACTGCTACTGCTGAAATTGGGTTCACTCACGAGGATTTTGCAGCCCTACTCGACAAATACGATTATCACTTTAG
>JASJCX010000278.1 GCA_030065255.1 Calothrix sp. MO_167.B42
CTGCTTGTTTGTCTGCACTAACCAGTCCAGGTTTGGAGTAATCTGCTTCCAATCCCCAAAATGTGTAATAATTGACCGGCTTTTGAGCTAACAAATCTCGCAACTGTTGAAATTCATCGGACATAATATATACCTCTGATTAACAAATTTTTTTTGGTTTATAGCAATCCTATTTTATTTGTAAAAATGCAAAGGCTCAGATCCCCGACTTTTCAAAAAAGTCGAGGTTCTGACTTTTCACAAATGATTTAGGATTTCTATATTTATTTGTAGACATAAAGAACGCAGAAAATTTTAGATCATAAAATTGCCTGCATTCTGATATGTTTATAGCAATGGACATCTTGCTTAGGACAGTATTGTTCGATTCAAAGACTGTCAACTATCAACTGTCAACTGTCAACATCAAAAACCTTTATGCTTTTTTCAGCAATTCAGCGTAATATGTTTCCATGAATTCTTGAACTGCAAAAGGATGTCTGCCAGAAACAAGATTTCCATCAACATGGGAACCAGCCAATTGCTTATTAACGGGATCATAGGCAAGTTTTGCACCAGTATTCAGCACATCATAAATAATGTTATGACCACAGGTAACTGTCCGTCCGGCAAGTACACTAGGATGTGATGTAAAGATCCACAAAGAATGACAAATAGTACCGACAGTTATTTCTTGATCTGCCAATGCTGAGACTGCAAATTGACTTGCTGTAGGTGTTACTGTTGGTCTACCATCAGCACCTTCTTCGATCAGGATTTCATAGCGGACCATATCCATCGCATATCCGCCAACAAATACTACACCAGTATATTGGGTTAAATCAACATCTCCAATATCTTTGGTAACGGTGATTGTTTGACTGACGTTATTGTTGTTGAAATAAACTGCTTCGTTAGCACCTCTGAGATAACCAATAAACTCTACTTCATAGCCCCTAGCAGGGAAAAAGTTTTGAAAAGCATCAGTTTCAGTCCCATCGTAATGAGAGTCGAGTAGCATTGCAATTTTAGGTGGTCTAGCCATGATTTCTCCAGGAAAATAGTTAATTAATTACAGGTTTGAAAAGAGTAACTTACTAGTGGTTTATCAAGGGAACGTATGCTGGGTTTGTAGTTGGGCTTTAGCCCTACAAAATTATTGGAATCGAGGCAACAGATCCCCTACTTCTTTGAGAAGTCGGGGATCTAAATACCCACGACTCATCAAAATTAATGCGATAGGCTACTAATTAAAACTGGTTGTGTCCAATTTTTAGTTCTCCTAAAAACTAGCAAGTTAACTGTTCTAATTACAGGTTAGATTTGCATTCGTTACCGAATGTCAGTAAAGGTTACTTTTTGTTTTCCGTAACCAGCAATTGATCCGGCAACATCTGGATCAACTGATTTTACTTTAGCCGCATAGGTATATGGGCGAATTTGAATGTTATCAGGAATCTCTTGGCCGTTTTTGAAGGCAAAATATAATTCACTATCTAAATCGTGAATCTCTTGTCCTGTTAAATATCCCACCATTGCATGCTCAAAGGAGTGGAAAGCATTTTTCCAGGAGTGTTGTTTGGGGAAGTGGATATCAGGTTTGTTATCAGCACCATTTACCCAATGCCAAATTCCTTTGTGTTCATGATCCACCATATACTCAAACCAATAAGCATAGGTTGTTGGCAGATATTGGGCATAGGAAGGATCTCTGAGGCTGAAAGTAGCAGCAACCTGGTCTAATTCTGCCAGAATCCACCACTCTTTATCTCTTTCTACCTGTCCATACTCATTGATTCTACGTCCCCAAGTACCATCTTCTAGATAAGCTGCTTCTAAGAGTTTGGGGGCTGCTTCTTGAGTGAACAAAACGAACTCGTAGTGTCCAGTCAGTTTACCGATTTCATAGATCAACCACAAAGTTTTAATGGAGTGACCGAAATCAGTATGATCTGTCCCTAATTTCTTTTGGCTGGAATCGGTAATAGCTCCCCAGAAGAAATTCTTGTCAGGAGCATAGAATTGCTCGCTCATGATGGTGGCAAGATGTATTAAATCTTTTTCCCATTCTTCTTTGAGATTTATTCCATCAATACCAAAGCTTGTGGGCAGGATTGGTGTGAGCAACATCATGTAGGCATAGACTTGATCCAGTTGCGCGACTAATTCTCTTTGTTCGCTGCTAACTTCAGTTCCATCATCTACAAAACTCTGTTTAACCCAGGCCATTAGATCCCATTCTTTGTCGTAATAGGTGTTAAAAATATAATCTTTAACATTCACTATACTTTGTAAAACATCAGGATCTCTGGTCAAGTAATAGAAAAATGTCAATCCGGAAAGAGCATAGGTCATATCTTGACTAACGCGATTTTCTGGGCCAGGTTTACCAGCAAAAGTTGGATCATTTGCATCAAAGTAGGTATAGGCTCCGTCCAATCCACTGTTATCTAGAGCATATGTTTTCAAGAAATCTACACCATCTTTAGCGTGTTGCAGGTACTCGCTATTTCCAGTCAGGTTATAGGCTATGCCATAGGCAAATACTTGTCTGGATTTGGATCTAACGTACTCTCTGTCAAGGTTTACGATCCCTGGAACTGGATCTGCTAGTTCTGTGCAAGGGGCACTGGGGTTATATAGAGAACCGTCATTGCATCGATAAGTAGCAAAGTTCCCATTTATTCCTTCAAGGATTGTAGGTGGTGTCCAGAAAGGCAACAGATCCTCCTTGAGGTGCTGTATCCACCTGTCTCCCTTTGGGACAGCATTGATGATTAAATCTATGTTATTGACCGGATACTGTTTAGATTCAACCAGTGCTTCAGCGTCTGGAACTCCTAGAGACGTTAGGAAGAACAGTACACATAGACACAAGCTGAGAACCTTTTTCACAACAATTTTGCTAAACATAAGTTTCTCAGTGTACGACGAGCATGAACTCGATGTCGGTTTGCAAAAGTATTGTATTAGACCAGCCTTGAGGAGTCAAATATTATGCTAGCTGCCTCACGGCAATCTCTTTTTTTACTTTTCATGCACAAAAATAAAAAGCCATGTTTAAATCTTAGACTATGGTTGGGTTTATGGGCTTATTTTTTAATATTAAAAGTACAATTATATCTTCATAGCTAATTTATGAATCAATTAGTATATCCGTAAAATAAATTAATCTAAAAATAAAATCTAAAAATGTATTTGTATTAAAATTTTTGTTTATATAACTGGCTTTGGGACTTTATTCAACATAGTAAATAATATTTATGCTCAAAATATAAAAACATATTTTTTGTTTTTATATTATCATGAAGTATCTTTAACACCTATTGTTAAGTTTATTGATAATATATAGATAGCCTCTAAAACCCTTGTGGCAAAAAGGTTATAAATTTTCGGACAGGTTTAGGAAAGATTTTAGATTTTGAATATACAGAAGGTAACATAAGAGAGGTAATAGCGATCGTGGCAGACTAAATTAACAGTATCTGATGTTTCAGGCTATATATAGATATATAGGTATAGTAGGTATAGATATATAGGTATAGTAAATATAGAAATATGAACCTATGTCAACTCAATGACCAAACATGATAATCTAGTTTTGAATGACGAGATTGCATTCCATTATGATTAGGATGTTGTGAGGGATTAAGCGTCATTAAATGGAAGTTGCTTGAAGATATATTTTCTCCACAGTTAAAAAAATGCGGAAAATGAATGCTTAATATCCCTTATTTTCAAGTAGTAAATATAACCCATCACACTGATGGGTAAGGGAACAGGTAATAAGTAAAACTTAAAAATATTTTAATGCGGGCAAGATGCCCGCACTACCCGTACTACAATATCAAAGGAGCAAGATGCCATGGTTGCGGCCTTGCCAATGGTAAAGTGAACCTTTGCGTGCAAAAATCAATCAACTAATTTGCAATTTCCGCCATTTCAATTACCCTTCCTTCATAGTCTTTGACTAAAAAATTTAGGGGCTTTTTGCTGCGAATCTTAAACTTCAAACCTCTGACTTCAACCCGCATTAAAATTAATTCTAAGCAGTCATGGTCAAAGCAAACGTGACGCTGCTGATTTTTATTCCCCAAGCTAGCACCAGTGATGACGTGTAGCTGGGTATTTTTCTTTAACTGATACCAAAGTCCTTCACTAACATTAGACCTACTGTTAGAAAAGCTAGTACTACTTCCTAGATACAACGGATCGACTCCCGTAGCACCTATGGTTTGCTCATAGTTGTAATAATAGTGCAACGGCACTTCTGCTGTGGGTAAATCCAGCATACCTTCATACAACTGACGAGCAATTTCTAAATCTGACACCATAACCGTGTATACTTTTGGCGCACTGGTAAGAAACATCCACATAGCGCCTGCGTATGCTGCTAATAGCATCACCATAATGCCCTGGGTAGAGAATAAACTATCCAATGGCAGGAAAGGCAAAAAAGAGCCTATAGTGAAAGGCTGAAGCAGGAATGGTGTCAAATTAGCTGCTATAACCATGAATAAACAATAATTTTATAGAGGAGAGCAATTGATGATGTGTTTGGATGGAAAATGAAATTAAGTCTATGTTCTAGTATAACAAGAGCTAAGTTATTCAAGTGTTAATTCCAAACAAACTAAAACTAATGTACTAAGGGAATTGTACTCCAATCAACTGACAAGAGGTGACTTAAACCCTAGTTATATCCCAACGGGCACAAAAGTATGTGGCACAGACTCATAACACAAGAATTATCTTCTCATCTTTCTAGCTGCCGCCATAACTGATAACTCTTAACTTTATTCTTATAGAAAATTGTAGCAACTCAAGCCGATTATAAACCGTGCAAATTCCCCATTTTCCTGAAGCTAATCATCCATTAGTCAAGTCACTTTTTCATCACAGCGATAACGAGCTGGTATCCCTATTCCAAAGTAATCCCGATGCTGGGAAGTACTTTACAGCAATTTTTTGTCGCTATAGTCCTATAGTTTACACTTTAATTCAGCATTCGGCGCGATCGCCTGTACAAGCTGATTATTTGTTTGCCCTGACTTGGAAACACATTTACTACGAGCTGGGGGGACTCAATTTAAATCAAAATCAATCAGCAGGTGAGGGAATTACCCTACAAAATTGGCTGATTAATATGACGGCTTACTGTATCAATGAAATGGAAGTTCCACCCACAGAGCAAATTAATTATTCCCTGAAATCTACCTCACCGCCATTGTGGTGTTATATAGAGCAGGCATTAAACCAGCTACCACCAATGCTCAGACTAATAGTCCTCATGGCTCAAACCTTCCATTGGAGTGAAACTCGAATTGCTGCTTACCTCCAAGCAGAAGGAGAAGCGATCGCTCCTAACGAGGTAGCCATTTTTCTCCAGGAAGGCTATCGTATGCTAGAGGATAAATTACCGGCAGACCTACGTTCTATCTATTTAGGAGAACAATTGGCTCTACCACCTAGCCAGTAAAAATACTGGTTTTGCTCAAATAAATAAATATATTTAATACCTTTGCGACTTGCCTATTTCACCCCGGTACGTCACGAGATAGTTTTATGAAGCGACATCATTTATTATCAGGAAATTCAATTTTTCAGGTAGGGAACCGTGCCTTACGGCAAATAGATAGATTTACTTTTCGGACTTTTTGTCTGCTAATTTTTACAGTTTCTTTTACCCCCTCCATTGCCACTGCTGTTGATATTACCGAACAATTCCATCGTCCTCCAGATAAATCGTCCCTGGGTTCTGCGAGGAATGAAGCGGATACTTTAATTGGCATTGGCAATCGACAGTATGGTGCTGGCCACCCTAACAAAGCTATTGCATCTTGGTCCGAGGCATTGGCAATTTACCATAGCATTGGTGATATTAATGCCCAAGGTATGGCTTATAAGTTTCTGGGCAAGGGTTATTTACGTCTGAGGAAATACAAAGAGGCAGAAACTGCTATCCGTCGCCATTTAGCTATTGCTAGGGATACCAATGATTTTCAAAGTCAGATTTTTGGACTCAATAATATTGGCAGCATATTGTTGAGACAAGGAAACTTTGCTGCTGCTGTTCCTAGCTTTAAAGAGGCATTAACTATCGCCAAAAATGTCAACGATATTGAAGGTAAAGGACTTTCCCTGAGCAATTTGGGCTTGGCAACGGCAAGGATGGGAAACTATAACCAAGCAATTAAAATTTATGAAAATGCTTTAAGTTACCGTCGTCAGAGTCGCGATCCCATTGGAGAAGCAAACACCCTCAATAATTTGGGTGATGTTTATCTTACAGTGGGGGATTATCAACAGACAATTGGCACCTATGGAGCAGCACTACGCATAGCTCAGGCTACCCGCGATCGCACTAATGAATTAAGATCCATTGATGGGTTGGTTAATGCCCATAGTTCTGTGGGACGTTATCAACGGGCTTTTGACTTATTAGAAACACGATTGGCTGTGGCGAAAAAATTTGAGAATTTGCGCGAAGAGTTAAACTCTTTTGAATCCTACGCCCAATTGTATGAGCAACTAGGCAAGTTCAACACAGCACGGAATTTTTATCGACGGGCAATTACCATTGCTAAAACCATACAAGATAGTAGAAAGGAACTGTCCTTATTGGATCGGTTAACTCAAATTAGCAATCGTTGATCAAGCTCTCACGAAACGCCCCCGCTCCCCCCAATGAATGGGGGGAGATAATTTTTATCCCATCTTTCGCACCCTAACTGTCACAATATAGTTTTTACTGTTTTTAAGGATTAGTAGTCTGTCCCATAAAATATGATGGTAAAAATAATGACTTGTGGTTCAGGCATCCCTGCCTGAACATTTTGCACAGCCAGGATGGCTGTGCCACAGCCACTCAAAATTAATGGGACAAAGCACTAGTAAACTTA
>JASJCX010000279.1 GCA_030065255.1 Calothrix sp. MO_167.B42
GCCATTGCTTCCAACATTGACCAAGATAAAACAAAGGGACGAGTTAAATAAATATGTACCGAAGAAGCTTGTAACACCTGAAGATATTCCGAGTAAGGTAGTCTCCCCGTAAAATGCAATCGAGATAAATCCAAATCCAACTTGGCTAACATTAACTGCTTATAAGTTTGACCATCAGGTAGATTTTTCCCATAAGCAACCCTATCTTCTCCTACTACTACCACATGACAGTTTGGTCGTCTTTGTTGTATTAATGCCACTGCTTCCATAAATTGGGGAAATCCCCGATAAGGTTCCATCCCTCTACCTACATAAGTAATTAACTCATCTACATGGGAAAGATCCAAATTAATCCGTGGTAAATTTAACTTTGCCCCTGGCTGGGGACAAAAATATTTAGTATCAACACCATCATGAAAAACCGTAAGTTTACTATGGTATTCTGAAGGAAACTGCTGACGCTGCCATTTAGTTGGACAAAGACCACGATCGCAACTATATAAGTCAATTAATATGGGGGCATTTTTGGTTCTAATGCGACATTCATCATCAACAGTTAGGGGTTCGCGGGGATCGAAGTCAGCATCAGAACCATGGGCATGGTAAAACCACTCAAAGTAACATAATAATTCTGCTTGGGGAAAAATATCTTTCATAAATAAAGTGGGACCCCATCCAGAATGGCCGTAAACTATATCTGGAACAAAACCCTGATTTTTCAGTTTATTGGCTATACGATAGGCAGCTTGCCCACAGAGAACTGCATTTTCCAAGTTACGAATATAGTAGTGAGTCTGAGCAGCAGCCTGGCGAGAAGGATTATAAAGTACTTTGTCAACACCCGGTATTTTACCCTCATGGCGATTAGTTACAAACACAACCTGATAATTATTATCCTTACCTAAAGCAGTTGCTAGATGACGAAACTGTGCTGGAAAATTTGGATGCAAGAATAAGATTCGCTGGGATTGACGGGAAACTCGTTTCATGGTTATGAACAGCTATTTTTATGGTTTTTTCAGGATAAATATCCAGCCCCAGAAACTATACTCAAGAGCTAAACTCAAGAACTAAGAAATCATGGCTGGTATGTTAAATGAATTTGCAATTCTTAATTAAGCTTTGTAACAGTAATAAAAGTTTATAACATCAAATATGAGGTCTCTCCGGAAACTAGATATTAACCCTTACTACACAAGGCTTTGACCTTCTTTTTTGGAGATGTCTATTGGTAATGTAAATTGGTGTTGATTGCACTTCCCGAATGAAGTTAACTACGAAGAGAATTGTAGTATTTTTAATCTAAGAAGTAATAAATTATTTTATTAAACTAGTGTTCCGCTACATTAGTTTTGATGAGTTGTGGGAATTTAGATCCCCGACTTCTTTAAGAAGTCGGGGATCTGTTGCCCCTCATAATTAGCTTGGTGGTGGAGTACTAGTGTTGTGTCCCATTAATTTTAATGGCTAGTTTTATAGTCATATTTATATGACTTTTGCTATTAGACACCGGACTTAGAGTCCCAGGCGGGTGTGATGGAAACACCATCATATTTTATGGGACAAACCACTAGTGATAACAATGTGGTTAACAGTGGCTGACATATTCCTCTTATGAAGGAAACAGTATTTGTACTCAATTTTTCTCTCATCATAAATTATGGGTATAATCATCAACAATTACAGAACCTTAATTAGAGAACCTCGAACATCACAAATAATTCACAGGAATACATCTAATTGCGTGGTTAAATTAAATATATACGATGTATAAAATTAATCAAAACAAGACGAATAGCCATGATTTATATAATAGAAAGCACAACCCATAAGAAAGAAAGCAAAATCTTCATATATATGCATTTTAGATGCTCTGTCTGCCCTAAAATTTCTCATATAATGCTATAACCAACAACGAGTACCAAAGGCTATATTCCGGAATAACCCTTAGCAGCCAACCTATATTGCTACCCGTACTTAGAACTATCTACTAAGGATGTGTTTCCCAATTTAACATCTCAAATCGGCATGACTTATATCAAAAGTGCTTTTCAAGAATTTATCAGTAAGATTGAGGGTTTTGATCAATTACCCACAGAAGTGATTGTTAACTTATCCCAACAGCTCCAACCTTGGCGCTACCGCATAGGACAAAAGATTGTTGGCAAAGAAAAGAAACCAGAGCAAATAATAATTCTTTATGAAGGTAAGGCTCGTCTATTAGCTTACGATCCGCGCACGCAAATGCCAATTACCTTGAAACTGCTGGAGCCTGGGGCAATTTTAGGTGAGATTAGTTTATTAAGAGATGTTGCGTGTGAAACTGCCATCGCTTCTACGGAGGTGATTGGCTTGACAATTGAGACGGCAGAATTTTCCCAGTTGTTACAACGGTATCCCAATTTTGCCAACGTCTTTCAAAGTCGTTGCCATGTGACAGAAGTTTTTGATGTCATGCTGATGCAGCAGGAGATTCAAGCTTTTGGCGATGCGAACCTCAAAGAATTAGTGCAAAATGCTTTAGCAGAAGCAAAGGTTGATTATTTACCACCAGGGAGAAGTTCATTGAGTGAACTTGCTTCCCATCGCAGTTGGTTTGTCAGTGGTGGTGGACAGATAAATGGTTTTTCCGTTGGTTCTCGCTTAGAACTACCCGAGGGACAAGATACGATGCATGTAACAGGGAAAAAACCTGTACGTTTAATTGGTTTGCGTCCATCGGATTTATTATTGTCAGATACCCCTATAGTCAGTGAATCTACAGAAAATACATTACAAGAATTTGACATTCCCTACGCACCAGAGCAGGAAATAGCGACGGAGATTAATCGGGATACCAAGTCAGAAAAACGGAAAAAATATCCATTTGTCGGGGGGAAAGGGGAAGTAAATGCGACTTTTGCCTGTTTTCAGATGCTCTCCCAGTATTGGGAATTTCCTGTGCGTCGAGATATTATTCGCCGGATATTAAACGATCAAATAAAACGCCAGGGAAGTTTATCCTTTCAGCTTTGCGCTTACCTGTCAGAATTAGTGGGACTCAAGCCCCAATTGATCCAAATAAATTCTGCTTCCTTAGGAAAAATTCCTACCCCAGCAATAGTTCAATATGATGGCAGGTTTGCAGTTTTATATGAAGCAGAAGCCAACAGGGTAGTATTAGGTGCACCGGAAAAGGGAATTATCCGTTGTAAACCATCGGAATTTATTGAAAAACTGGATGGGGATGGGGAAAATTATCCTCCACAAATGAGTGTATTATTGCTCTCCCGTACTAAGAGTACTCCCCAAGACAGGTTTGGTTTACAGTCGTTTTTACCCTATTTGTTCAGGTACCGTCGGGTGCTATTGGAAGTATTTATTGCTTCCTTTTTTGTGCAATTAGCTCAGTTAGCTAATCCCTTAGTAATTCAAGTTATTATTGATAAAGTAATTAATCAAAATAGCCTCAGTACCCTGAATATTTTAGGGGTATTACTATTAGTAGTAGGTCTATTTGAAGCATTATTAACCACATTAAGAACTTACTTATTTGTCGATACCACCAATCGGATTGACATGGGTTTGGGGTCGGAAATCATTGACCACTTGCTGAGATTACCCCTACGGTATTTTGAACGCCGTCCCGTGGGTGAATTATCCACTCGGGTGAACGAATTAGAAAATATCCGTCAATTTTTAACCGGCACGGCTTTAACCGTTGGTTTAGATGCGGTATTTTCCGTGGTTTATATCGTCGTCATGCTGTTCTATAGTTGGCAGTTAACCTTGGTAGCCTTAGCAACCATTCCAGTATTTGTGTTAGTTACCTTAATTGCTTCTCCTACCATTAGAAAACAACTACGCACCAAAGCAGAACGTAACGCCGAAACCCAATCTAATTTAGTAGAAGTATTGTCCGGGATTCAAACAGTCAAAGCGCAAAACATCGAATTGCGATCGCGTTTTGCTTGGCAAGAACGCTATGCACGTTATGTGTCAGCAGGATTTAAAACCGTAATTACCTCCACCCTCGCCAATTCTAGCAGTCAATTTTTAAATAAACTTAGTAGTTTATTAGTACTATGGGCTGGAGCATACTTTGTACTCGAAGGAGAACTAACCCTAGGGGAACTCATCGCCTTCCGTATTATTTCTGGTTATGTTACAGGACCCATATTGCGTTTAGCCCAACTGTGGCAAAACTTCCAGCAAACAGCTTTATCCTTGGAACGTTTGAGCGATATTGTTGATACACCAGAAGAAGCAGAACAGGACCGCTACAATATCCCCTTACCTGCCATTGAAGGTACAGTCAAATATGAGAATACATCATTCCGGTTTGCCAATAGCGGTCCCTTACAACTTTGTAATGTCAACCTAGAATTTCCTGCAGGAACATTTGTGGGTATAGTGGGCAGAAGTGGATCTGGTAAAAGTACGATGATGAAATTACTGCTGAGACTATATGAGCCAGAGTCTGGCAGAATTCTCATGGATGGTTATGATATTGCCAAGGTGGAACTTTATTCCCTGAGGCGACAAATAGGTGTAGTTCCCCAAGATACCCTATTATTCGACGGTACAGTGCAAGAAAATATTGCCTTGGGTAACCCCGATGCTAATAGTGAAGAAATTATTGCAGCGGCGAAGGTTGCAGTAGCCCACGAATTTATTATGGGTCTGCCCAATGGTTATAATACCAAAGTAGGGGAACGAGGTTCTAGCCTTTCTGGGGGACAAAGGCAAAGAATTGCCATTGCTCGTACTGTTCTTCAAAGGCCAAAATTATTAGTTCTAGATGAAGCCACCAGCGCCTTAGATTATCCTACAGAACGGCAAGTTTGTTTGAACTTAGCTGACACATTTGCACATAATACTCTCTTCTTTATTACCCACCGTTTGAATACCATTAGGAATGCAGATATCATTATTATGATGGATGCAGGCAAAGTGGTTGAACAGGGAACCCATGAAGAATTGATGTCCCTTAAAGGCCATTATTATTATCTTTACCAACAACAAGAAGTAAATTTATAATGTTGGATTTATAATGTTGGACATAATGGTAAATTGTTGGGTATTTTACCAACAATTTGCCTGGAATAAATAAGAGAACCACTGATTTTTTTACTGATAAATAAAATGACTCAAATAAATGGCAATCGAACCCAAATCATCCAAGATACTATTCCCAAAACTTCTGCGAAAGTTAAAAGCAGCCCACAATCACAAAATCAATTCTCCGAGCAATCAGTAATCCTACGCCAATCACCAATTTGGTCCCGTGCTATTCTCATGAGCTTAGTAGGATTAGCCTGTTTTGGCCTCACTTGGGCAAGTATCGCCAAAATTGAGCAAGTAGTTCCCGCAACTGGACAACTAAAGCCAGAAGGTGCAGTCAAAGATGTGCAAGCACCAGTGAATGGATTAGTGAAGAAAGTATATGTTGAAGACGGAGATAAAGTTAAAAAAGGAGATTTATTACTGACTTTTGACTCCGTGGCTAGTAATGCAGAGCTAAAATCCTTACAAAAAGTTCGTGATTTCCTGATTCGAGAAAATAATATTTATCGCAAATTAATGAATTCCACTTCTGGAGTTGCAACAGAACTAGAATTTATACGAGGTAACTTACCTAAAGAAACTGCCTTCCTCCTCAGAAATAGGGCAGCTTTAGTTAAAGAAAATGAATTATTAAGAAATCAATTAAAACAATCTACCACTGGTATTGGCTTAGGAATAGATGAAACCCAACTGCTACGCACAGCCAAAAAAGAATTAAATTCTCGCTCTGCTGTTGCACGGTTAGAAATAGAACAAATCAAAAAACAATTAGCTCAAAATGAAGTGCAATTAGATGACGCAAAAGGTAATTTAGTGATTGATACAGAAATATTTAACAAATTAAAAGTATTATTTGAAGAAGGAGCGATCGCAGAATTACAATTCTTGCAGCAAAAACAAAAAGTGGCCAACCGCAAGGCAGAAGTGAAACGATTAACGGAGGAACAACAGAGGTTAAAGTATGATGTGCAACAGGGAAAAGAAGAGTTGAGCAATACCGTCGCAGCTTCTGATAAAACTATATTAGAAAGTATAGGTAATAATAAAAAACGCATTGCGGAAATTGATAGTCAATTAACAAAAGTAGTTGTAGAAAACGATAAAAGATTAGCAGAAGTTAAGAGTAGAATTGCTCAAACTCAAGTCAATGTTGAGTATCAGGAATTGCGTGCTCCCGTGGATGGTACAGTCTTTGATTTACAAGCTTATCCAGGGTTTGTTGCCAATGTTAGTCAGTTAGATCTATTGAAAATAGTACCAAAAGATACATTAATTGCTGAGGTTTTTATCACCAATAAAGACATTGGTTTTGTTAGGGATGGCATGATAGTTGATGTGAGGATAGATTCTTTTCCTTTTAGTGAATTTGGTGATATTAAAGGAAAAGTTTTATCTGTTGGTTCTGATGCTTTACCTCCAGATGAAACCCACAAATTCTATAGATTTCCAGCTAAAATCAGTTTGGATAATCAAAAGCTGAATGTTAAGGGGAGAAAGATTTCCTTACAATCAGGGATGTCTATTAGTGCGAATATTAAAGTGCGGGAAGAAAGGACTGTCATGAGTATACTTACCGATCAATTTACCCAACAGGTGGAGAGTCTCAAACAGGTACGTTAAAGTACTATGATTTTGCCATTACCCTGAGTTTATCAATATTAGAACCTATGCAATCGTGACGAAAAATCATGGATTTGTGATTGCTTAGGTATAAGTATTGACCCCTCCCCGCCATAAATGGACGGGGATTCTAAACTGTTGCTACACGGTGGGGTCATCCGCACCGTTGGTGCTTTTTAGTTTTGGTTTCCCAGATACGAAATCTGGTAGC
>JASJCX010000280.1 GCA_030065255.1 Calothrix sp. MO_167.B42
CGATCGCAGTGGAGCGCATTAATGATGTACTGGATGTGCTACCAGAGGAAGATTTACAGCATCAAGTTCGTCAATCTTTACCAATTTTACAAGGTCAAATTTGCTTTGCACGTGTCACATTTCGCTTTCTGGGTGATAGCGAAATGTGACACGTTCAAAGCAAATTTGACCTTGTAAAATTGGTAAAGATTGACGAACTTGATGCTGTAAATCTTCCTCTGGTAGCACATCCAGTACATCATTAATGCGCTCCACTGCGATCGCAACTTCCTGGAATTCATCCCACAATACTGTCAGCCGTTGGAAGGGGCTGATCACATTGCCCAGCAGCATATTGAAAGCTACCAATTGCCCAATGGTGAGTTGGTTTTGAATCACAAGAGTTGCCCCAAACCACAGTAATCCTACATTAGCCACAGCTTCAATGGTATTGCTGAGTATTTGCAGCCGATTACCAATCACTTGCCCGGAAAAATTAGTCTTAATCTCTTTATGCAGGAATTCTTCCCAATGCCAACGCACTGTCTGCTCAACTGCCATTGATTTGATGGTGCGAACACCGCTCAGGGCTTCTATCAGATAGCTCCCTTCAGTCACCGCAGCATTAAAGATTTCTCGGGAAATCCGACGTAAGAAGGGGGTAGCAATTAATGCTAGCAGGAAAAATGGCGGTACAATTGCTAAGGCTAGCAGCGCCATCTTCCAGCTATACCAGAACATCAACCCCACATAGATAAAAACAGTCAGTAAATCCAGCAGGATAGACAAAGCCTCACCTGTCAGGAAATTCTGAATCTTGCTATTTTCCTGCATCCGGGAAACAATATCACCCACGTAACGAGACTCGAAGAAGGAGAGGGGTAACCGGAAGGTATGGCGAATAAAACCGAGAATCAACGCCAGATCTACCTTATTAGCCGTATGATCAAGCAAATATTGCCGCAACCCAGTCATCGCCACTTGAAACAGGCTAAAGATTAGCAAGCCTAATCCTACAGCCGTTAAGGTTAAGGTACTACGCTGCACCACCACTCGGTCTAAAATCAGTTGGGTAAATATTGGTGTAATCAGTCCAAATATCTGGATAAACACTGAAGCAATAAACACTTCCAACAGCACCAGACTATGGGGTTTTACCAACTCAAAAAACTGCCAGAAGGGAGTAGTATCATTACGAGTTTCCTTCAATAGCACTGTAGGTTGTAGTAACAGGGCATAGCCAGTCCAACTAGCTTGAAATTCCCTGGGGCTGAGGCTGCGTTGACCAATAGCAGGGTCAGCTATAATTACCTGTTTGGGGGTTACTTCATAGACTACAATGAAGTGCTTTCCTTGCCAATGGACAATAGCAGGCAACTTTTGTTGAGCAAATTGCTCCAAGCTCGCTTTTACGGGGCGAGTTGAAAAGCCGATGCTTTCAGCTGCGGCTGATATTCCCCGCAGAGATGCCCCATTGCGGTCAACATTACATATATCCCGTAACCGATTGAGGCTAAAATACTTGCCCCAGTAACGAGCTACCATTACTAAGCAAGCAGCACCGCAATCGGAGGTGCTCTGTTGGGCAAAAAATGGATAGCGTCGATGAATTCGCTGTAATAGATGACCAACTTGCTGGGTGGGATGAGGAAAGTAGGCTTTGTTTATCTTGCTCTTGGGCTTTGACTCCCCAGGGGATTCCTGGGATTTTTGATTGGCAAATCTCCTCCTGACTTGAAAGAGGGTGTTGGGTGTTGGGTGTGGGGTGTAGGGGGAAAAACCCTCTGTCATACTTGGTGATGAAAAAAAATTTTCATCGGGACTGCCCCCATCTCCCATTGGGGAACTATCCCCAGCATTCAGCAGGGAATTATTTCGTGTTTGCGCCTGACAATAAAGATGGTCTCGAATTTGGGGATGTTGGCGAATCAGTGAAAATAACAGCCGACTGGGAAGATAGCAAAGTTTGACATTGATGGCTGCTCTGGCTGAGTAGAACTCAAAAGCAGCTTCTGGAAATAAAGTACATTCCCCAAATGATGCCCGACTAACTAAGGTAGTGATTAATTCACCTGCCCTATCTATCAGTCTTACCTTACCTTTGAGGACAATGTAGATCCTGATTTCGGCATCTGCTGCTTGCCAAAACAGACCTACCTTTGGCTCTAGGAACTGGATTTGCTGGAGACAGGTAAAAAATTCCGCTTCTGAAATCGGATATCCCAGGACATCCACCAATTGTTGGCGAGAAAGCAACTCAAGGTAAGAATTTTCAGTCATAAAATGCCTCCCATGTCAACTTATTTTGATGGGATTGAATGTTGGCAAATCTGGAGCTGAGTCAGGTTCTAGATCACGAATTTTTAAGCTGGTGTTAGTATCATTCCCTCCGGTGTCATACCCTGCACTGGAAGTTTTGGGTCGAGTGGACAATCCCATATCCTTGAGCAGTTGATTAATGCGGCGATCGCACAATTCAATACCAAATTCCTTCGCCAGGTGCTTACTGAGCCATTGTCCTGTCCAGCGTCCAAAGGAATAACCAAATTCCCTAGGACTCTGACTCACCAATTCTTGCAAACGTTGCAAATATTGTTCGCTCACAACTTTGGGACGACCAATAGGACTGGTTTGCCAATTATGAGCCATACCAGAGCGAGCCATAAAAGTCCAATGTCTTGCCGTTCCTTGAGAACATCCTAAGGCTTTGCAGATTTGGGTTTGAGTTTTCCCTTCATCTGCCAGCAGCATAATTTCAATCCGCTGGCGGTACAACTGTGGTACATTCTTTTGCAGATTATTTTGCAGCAGTTGGCGTTGAAACGATGTTAGGAAGAGACCTCGTCCTCTATCGTCTCTGTGGTGATTACTGTATTGGTGTTGATTACGCGATATATCCATTATGTAGATATTCTCCCAGCCACGCCGAAGAAAGCAGGGAGAAAGGTTTTGAATTCCCTACACCAGAAGAAGCAGGGGGGCAGGGAGCAGGAGTTTCAATTCCCCTGCTGCAATCACACAGATTGAATTGGTTTTAATTTATTTATGGAGTTCTTTCCCTCTTCCCCCTGCCCCTTGTCCTCTTCCCTGACTTTAGACAGAGCTTATTACTGATGACTTTAAACTTATTACTTGTGAATGCTGCAACTAAAAGTTAATATTTGTTTTTTCCAGATTAACTTAGAAGGCAACAAACTTATATCAGTCCCATAGCATTTTTGGAAAAAAGAAAGACTGATATTATAAAATTTACTTTTATTAACTTTTAATGCTCTCCTCAGGTCATAGGAGGATATTCTGGCTTAAATCAGTTGAAATGCCAATAGTGACTAATACTGAGTTTAACTTTGCCTGCCTGCTTGCTTTATAAGTCTATGGCATTCCAATTATTTTTTTATTCTACCATGATAAATATTAACTATTTTTAGAACCTCAACTAATATTTCGATCCAACAACTAACAGCCACAGGATTCTTGGTATCAAAAACCTAAAGAAAATATAAAAATTTTCCGAATGGCAATGTAAAATACTACTTTGCAGAACTTTTGTGGATTCTTAACATTTAGTTAACCAATGACCCATCATAAAGTTCGTCAAACTCGATACAATTTATAAAGTAAAGGGAGCCGGGGATGAAAAAGATGGTGCTATCTAAAGGCTTTGAAATTGAGATGTATACTGGCACATCCAGTGGAGATATAATCGGCCTCTCTGACAAGATTACCGCATCCTTGGATGGATTTATGCGGGAACCGGATAGCCGCAATGTGGAGTACGTAACGGCACCATCCCGCAGTTATGAGCAATTGCTGTGTGGATTGGTACGTCCTAGGCTAAAACTACGCCAATACCTATCACAGCTAGGGGACTACACTTTAATCCCAGGTAGTACCTTATCCTTGGGTGGAAGCGATCGCTTTTTTCGCTCCGATCCCAACAACGAATATCATCACTACATTGAGCAAACCTATGGCACCAAAGTAGTCACCGCCAGCGTACACATTAATATTGGCATTGAGAACCCAGAATTATTGATGCGGGCTTGTCGTCTTATTCGCATGGAAGCCCCCTTATTTCTTGCCCTTAGTGCTTCTTCTCCCTTCTTAGATGGCAAAGCCACAGGTTACCACTCTACCCGTTGGCGTGTATTCCCCCAAACACCCACTGACGTACCCTTATTTACCAGCCACAACCATCATATCCAGTGGGTAGAGTCACAATTGGCCACGGGAACAATGCAAAATGTGCGCCATCTGTGGACATCGGTGCGGCCTAATGGTGACAGTCGTCCCCACGATCTCAATCGCTTAGAATTGAGGATTTGCGATTTAGTTACAGATCCCATAGCTTTACTGGCAATTACTGCTTTATTGGAAGCACGAATATTACAGTTAATGGAAAATCCTGACCTCGATCCATTAATTCAAAATAGTTTTTCCCCGGAAGAACTTGTTTCCATAACTACAAACAATGAAATTGCAGCAGCAACCTCTAGTCTGGATGCCCAGCTTATTCGGTGGCAAGATGGTAGCAGTATTCTTGCTAGGGATTGGATAGGGGAACTTTACCAACAAGTTTTGCCCATAGCCAAAGAAAACGGCTTTAGTTGTTTCCTCTCACCCCTAGGGAAAATTCTGCAAAAAGGTAACGAAGCACAACAATGGTTACAACTGCACGCAGTGGGAATTAGTAGTCGTAAGGTAATAATCCAGGCAATTAACGCTACTCAAGAGCGGGAAATAGAATTAGAAGATAAATTATGTCCCCAGATGGTCGCTTAGTATAACAGGCGATTGGCTATCAGTTACTTTTTGATCCGAATTTAGAGGAACTGATTTTTAAGTGCAATAAATACTCTATAAAAATAAAAATCTGTAGACATTAACTCCTCCATTTCCCAATTTCCTGAAAATTGTGTTTTGGAGGTTAATTTAATGTTCAGAATTTCTAATTAATCCTATTTAATCAAGTTATATTAATAAAAACTATTATTAGCCTCTCTCTTTAGATAGAGATCGCCCAATTCTATACATCAAGGTATGAGTACAAATGCCCCAGGTTGTTTTAGTTAATCCTTTAATTCCTCCAAATACAGGCAATATTGCCCGTACTTGTGCAGCTACGGGTACTGAACTCCATCTAGTTGCACCATTAGGCTTTGAATTGAGCGATCGCTACCTGAAAAGAGCTGGTTTAGATTATTGGCCATACGTGAAATTACACTATCATGAGTCTTTAGATGAGTTTCAAAATATACGTAAAGACCGTGGTGGTAGGTGCTTGGGTTTTAGTGTGAGAGGTAGTTATAGTTACAGTGAATTCACATATCAAGCTTCTGACTGGCTGATATTTGGCAGTGAAACCACTGGCTTACCCCCAACTTTTCTGGCGAACTGCGATCGTACCCTCTATATTCCCATGGAACAACCCAAGGTTCGTAGCTTAAATCTTTCCGTTAGTGTTGCAGTTGCCTTATTTGAAGCTCGTCGCCAGATATCACTAACTTAAGTAAAAGTACTTTAATTTTATAAAATCTTCACATTTAGTTTAAATATCTTCACGTAATTTACTTAGTATCTCCCAAATAAAAAGTATGAAATGGACTTGCTCGCCACCAGGGAGACACGGCAATGGGGAAAACACTGAAATTTGCAAGTGGTTTGATATAAGAAAAATGTATATAACGAACCAGTAATATGGAAATTTAAATGATAGATTTTCATAAATTATATGCCGTTGTTCCCGGAGGAACAAAATAACTCAATGCTAGTCATAGCAGTTATTTGGGTGGATTTAATTGCTCAAGCAGCATTTGGGAGCCAAGAAAGTGCCTGAGAGTTTACACGGTTGTCTTTTAGGGAATAATCAGCGTAAAGTCTCGTACTTAGTAGGCGGATTGTTTACAAAAATCCTGAAATATAAAAAACAGGCAAGCTTGTTTCCTCAAAAAGGATGTGAAATCTGAAAATTCTGGCAAATTGTCATTGAATGCAAATAAAAATTTGTTTTAATTACAGTCAAGTCACGTCATCAGTTCACACAAGCAGTAATCAACCGAACATCTTGAGGAGTGAAGACTATCACAGACAAGTCCCAGTCAAAATTGAAATTTTGCTTGCGTTGTGTGAGCTTGTCTAAATCAGAGAACCAAGTTACTCTTGCTTAATGTGTCTCTGTTTGTTGTGATATAGATCTTGTTTTCGTAGTGATCCAAATCATTGACTAATATCCGGCTAAAAAATCGAAGTCAGATAAGCGCTAGTGTTCATAGGAGGTCGTCTTTGAAACGAGCATTTAAGAAAAAAAGTAAGGCTACAATCGAAAATTCTTCTAGTAGTGATGATGTACCGGTGGACCATTTGAACAAAACAGTTAATTCTTCAGATAGCCACCGGATGCCAAATAAAGCAGCAATGATTGCTTTGGCAATCTCTATGGGAGCAACCAGCCTTTTGGTGACTCGACAAAGCGACCAAGCCCTCGCAGCAAAGCCTGTAGGTAGCCACAAGTCTGCCATCAAGCCTGCTGCTCCTGACACCAAAGTGAACTTTGCCACCACAAAGTTGCTGGAATCACAAGCCGTCTCATCAGTAGGCGTGCCTGGAAATTCTGCCATAGTGGAACCCACAGTCATTTCACAGGTGCCTGGGCTTGGAGCGGAGTTACAAGCTGCAGCAGGCAAACCTACTGTGGCAACTACTAACAGTATTGCCAATTCCAGTTCTTCAACTTCTTTTGATCGCCAACAGGCAAAATTAGTAACTTCCAAGTCCAAGAGCTTGGCTGGTAAAACTTCTAAATTACCTGATGTTAATGAGCAATTAAAAGCGCAGCAAGAATTTGCGTTGAACCGTCTCCAAGAAAAATCGAACCGTTTAAAAACAGGTCTGGCGGAGTTGCGGTCTGAGGAGACCAATGCTGTATCAAATAGTTCTGTTACAGCCACAGCAGTTAGTAGAGCTAGTCTGGTAAATAAACTAAAGCAGGCGAAGAAACCTACTGGTAAGTTGTCATCTACGGCAAAGTCTATCCCTGTTAAGACTATAACGACCTCGAAATCTAGCTCTAAATCTAATGTTGTCACCTATGAAGTTAAATCTGGTGATACATTGGCATTGATTGCTCGGAGATATGGTACATCTGTATCAGAAATAATCAGAGCCAACAAACTGACTAATCCATATCAACTACGAGTTAGTCAAACACTAAACATACCTACCTCTGGGAAAGTTGTTAATACTACAGATGTTAATGGCAATGAGGGGATTGGTGGAGAAACTCCAGTACCCACAGCATTTGTAGAAATGCAAGTGGCTGATAGAAGGGTTAGTCAGGGCAAAAATTCCAAAAATAATCCTCGTCTCAATAGTCTCAAAGATGAAATTGAGAGATTAAGAGAAAAATATCGTGCCCAGCAGTCAGGGAGAAAAGTTGCACCACAGAAACAAACCAATGTAACTGTTGTGGAATCGACGACTTCCCGTAGCAACAATGCTGCGATACCAATTCCTGTTCCTAAACCGATGTCACCTGGTTCAAATACCAGAACACGTCCCCAATTTTTCCCCAATCGTTTCCGGAATCGAGTTACAACACCAAATGTAGGCAGGAGTGACACTGATTCTTTGGGGAGATTTAGGGGAGCTAGGGTTTCCCCCAGCAATACAAGCCTACCACCTCTGGCAGCGGTAGATAGATACCTGCCTAGACCAATTGAAAATAACCCTAAGTCCTCTGCTGCTTTTATTTGGCCTGCGAAGGGTGTACTCACCTCTGGCTATGGCTGGCGTTGGGGGAGAATGCACAAAGGTATCGATATTGCTAATTCCACAGGTACGCCAATTTACGCGGCGGCTGATGGTGTGGTGACTAAGGCTAGTTGGAACCGTGGTGGTTATGGGAAATTAGTAGAAATTCGCCATAACAATGGTACTGTGACTCGTTATGCCCACAATAGTAAGTTGTTGGTGAAAGCTGGACAACAAGTGCGACAAGGTAAAACTATTGCTTTGATGGGTAGTACTGGTTTTAGTACTGGGCCACACACCCACTTTGAAATTCGTCCTGCTGGTAAGGGAGCGGTTAACCCCATTGCTCTTCTACCAGCACGGCTCTAATTTCA
>JASJCX010000281.1 GCA_030065255.1 Calothrix sp. MO_167.B42
ATAATATGCTCCTCATTCCACATTGTCATCATCATCAAATCAGCCCGGATGTCACTGAAGCGATCTGCCAAACTTGTTGCTCTGATGCGAACACTTTGGTCTTCAGCAATAGCGATTGCACGACGATCGCTATTCTTTTTATTTTCATAAAATCCTACAAATCCAATTCCCAAGAACAGGGCTACTGGCAAAAACATGCCGAGAAACCGCTTGACAATCTTTACGGACATGGAGAAACTCCTTTTAAGCTTGCAGGTAGTTCAGTTCTAAACCTTATAACTACATAAATAAATAATTCCCAATACTCAACAACGCCAAACATCAGGGTGAATATATTAAAAATCAACAAAACTTAACAAATAAAAACCTTTATAGCGCTACGTAATTAGGTTAAGAATTGATGAATGCTGAAAGCTATGAGTAGTAGGCTTATGTCCGTAGGGCACGCTTCACTAATGACTTGCGTATAGCGGTATATTTTTGTATTTGATGCAGAAATAAAATTAACGAAAAATCTTATTTGTTACCTGATTGCTTCTAAGTGTGCTTAGAATCCTTTGGTTTTAGCCAAGGGAGTAGTCAATCTCAACAAACAATGTTTAGCGTGAAAATATAAGGATTTATTGAGAAAATATGCTTGCTTTGTGACGAATATTAATATTTTTGCATCAATCAAAGGACATTGCTATCTGTGTTAACATTCCCAAGATGCATTCAATGGGAATGCTTTGAAACCCAATCAGCTCGATTTATTCTCACAGTCAGAAATTAATATTACCCCCAGCAACAAACCACCTATTTTACTCATGGATGTTGCTGCTTTAAGTAAGTGGAAAGCACGAATATTTACTCATCAACAAAGGGTAAAGACAACTCAACCGGTAAAACAGGAAAGTTTGTTTGCACTTTCACCAGATGTGGTGTTACACGGATCGCCAAAACATGTCGATCCGGAAATTATCGATCCCTTTATTCTGAAATTATCACCACTGTCATTTTATCGCTTACCAACAGATAGTCCCGGTCAAGCTTGTCTTTATTTCGTCATAGATATGACAGCTGATTTACTACTTTATGTTGGTGAGACTTGTAAATCTAATAAAAGATGGAAAGGAACACATGATTGTAAACGTTACATTGAAAAATACTTAGACCTACACTACAAATATGAATTGAAAACAGCAGTCAATATAGCTTTTTGGTGGGACGCACCGGAAAAAACTCGACTTCGACAAAACCTAGAATTGGCATTAATTCAAAAATGGAAATCCCCATTTAATAAAGAAAATTGGCAATATTGGGGACAACCATTTGGGTAAATCATTTATCCGTTGACAGTTACCAATTACCAGTCACCGCGCCAGCGGTGCGAGCGCATACCGATTACCAATTACCAATTAGCTATCCCTTGCTATAAGCGATTCGCAAACTTTGGAACAGAATAGCAAAGGATGCGATCGCCATTAATCCTCCCCAAAACCAATAAGGTAACAATAAATAGCGTTGAATTTGTGCTGTATCGGAAATTCCTAAATTTCCAGCCGAAGAGCTAAATAAATAGTCGAGTTGGTGAAATGTACTTATACAAGCTTGGACGCCCAAAAACTGAATTGCAAACCCTTGCAACCAATGAGGAGCCTTCAAACCAACAAGTAAAATAATTAAACCCAAGACGGGAATTGCAATCAAACCAAAAGGCGACCTTACCCACACAAGAGTTGAAAACATTAAAAATATACCTAAAATTTTTAAGCTCAAAGAAGCTGTTTTAAAACTACGGGAAGCCAAAATCAAAACAGAACCAGCAATTGGCGGTCCCATGGGTCCCGCTGCTGCAACTAGTGATGGACCAATTGGTGCTAAAGATCTAGCTAGACTATAACTAGCAACACCCGAACCGTTGGGAAAAATTTGTAGCTGCTGAAAATTTCCCCCTAACAACAATGCCATCAAACCATGACCCATTTCATGAAACCAGGTTGCCAAAATCGAAAATGGGTATAAAATATAGTCACCTGCAGGTATTTGCCACAAGATAATAGTTGCAAATGCTGCTGCAACAAGCCAAGTAAATCCCATACGACCTACAACACTGGGAGCTTGACTAGAATACAAATATTCCAAATATTTTTTTGATTCCTTCATGGGTCAGTATCCTTAAGTTTTAACCCAATTACTAATAGTGAACTTTTATCTATCCTAACTTTTGTTTTCTGGTGTTTTGGAAGAGACTCAGAAAGTAATTTTGTTATTTTGTTGTTTATGATACTAAAATGACATTGATTATTTGTTCATCAATCTCGATCACTAATAACAAATCCCCTCAACATCTGGAGAAGATATATGTTTATCAACCAGAGTTGTTTTGGGGATGAGAATCAAAAATATAATTTGTTAGGAAATTTGGAATAAGAAAGTTACTAAATCTCCCTTACCCAAACTAATGCGATCGCCTGGTCGTAGGCGGTGACGATTTCCTGGTAATAGGGGCAAATTATTAATGTAAGTTCCATTGGAACTACCCACATCTTCGATATAGTACGCATCTCCTTCAACCCGAATATCTGAATGAATTCGCGAAACAATTTCAGAATTAGGGAATCCTGATACATCAATATCTGGAGGAATACGGTCGTTAGGCTTACCAATATGAATTACAGAAAGATTTTGTGGTAGTTCAATTTCTCGATCGCTTTGCAAGTGAACTAATCTTCCAGATACCTGCTGCAATTGCGTTCTTGCAGCTGGTACAGATGGTGGAGATGATAATGGTGTTTGAATTGGATCTGGAGGTGGTGTTTCTAATTCAAGGGGTGATGGTTCCGAAGTAAGTGTGGGTGGGGGAAAACTAGCTTCTGCAATTTCTGGAAATGGATCGGGAACCTCAGAATTATAAATCCCTGGTTCTACTTGTGGAGGTTTTGGTTCCGGATATTCTGGTTCCGGATATTCTGGTTCCGGATATTCTAGTTTCGGATATTCTGGTTCCGGATATTCTGGTTCCGGATATTCTGCTGGTAAACTTTCCTCTGACTCCAAAAACATTGGATCTAATAAAGATTCTGCAGCTTCTTCGGGAGTAACAGGGAAAGATTCTGGGTCCGGTTTAGGAGCTGCAACTGCAGTCGGTGGTAAGGGGGGAGGATCTGGAAAATTGGGATCGCTAGATGCAGTTACCACCATTGGCTCTGAGGATGATATTGGATCGGGAGATACCAAAGGTGGTACTTCCAAAGGAGGTATATCGGGAGCAATAGTTGGTGCAGCATTGGCACTACTAGCAGCCGAACGAAGGTTGTAACCACACTGACCGCAGAAAGAAGCATCAGCCTGAACCGTTGCTCCACAGTTAGGACAACTTGTTGTCATTGGTAGGGGGGTGTAGCAAGCTTCGCATTGCACTGCACCATCTGGATTGGGATGGCTGCAATTTGGACAGACAATCATGGAATTAAGTCCTTATTCATCATCTTAATCTTAAAAGTTGTGCAAGCACGCTATTGAGCAATTTTAGCTTTCGATACTCATAACTCCAAACATAATTATTGCGGTCACGTTATGCTAACAAAACTGTAGATTGCTGCATCCAGCAGAAGCCGCTAACATGACCCATTACTCACAACATAAGCATTATGGTTACATTATGGGAAAAAACCCAATTTTTAATGTGCCACTTCACTACCTGCTGCTGCATCAAGCAACCACCAAAGTTCTCCTTGGGGTTGAATTAAGCGAGATGGATAGGTAGATACGTCAGCTTCGGGTGCAAATACTTGTGCTAATGCTGGTTTTTTGTTCTCACCAGCTACTAGAAACATCACACACCTAGCAGCGTTAATAAATGGATATGTAAAGGTGAGGCGAGAATTTCCATCTTTATTACCTACTGTCACCAGGCGATCTTTTACTTTAAGTGCTTCTGTATGGGGAAACAAAGAAGCTGTATGGGCATCATCGCCCATTCCTAACAAATTAACATCTAAAGCTGGAAATTCCCCGGTGGATATCTGGAAAAATTTTTGCAAATGCTCCTCATATTGTAACGCTGCTTGGCTTGGTTCTGGAGCATCAGTTGGCATGGGATGAATATTCGTTTCACTTATGTCCACTTTATCTAGCCATGCACGGCGCACCATCAATTGATTGCTGTCTTGATGATCTGGGGGAACATACCTTTCATCTCCCCAAAATACGTGAATCTTATCCCATGGGAGTTTTTGAACTGCGATCGCTTCGTATAACGGCTTGGGCGTACTACCACCAGACAAGGCGATGGTAAATTTACCTCTTTGTTCGATAGCTGGTTCTATCTTGGACAAAATTAGTTCCAGAGCTCTGTTTACTAATGCTGCCTTGTCTGATAAAACTTCAATCTTTTTGTTCATCGCTATTGTCATAATATTGCCGACTTCTGGCAATACGATAGCGAAATTATTATGGTATATGCTTTACTTTTTGAAACTTTTAATGAAAAGGTGGTTGGGAATGGGGAATTGGGAATTGGGAATTGGGAAATTGTTAATTATTAACTGTCAATGCAGGATAATCTGTATAACCCTTTGTACCACCACTGTAGAAAGTCGAAGGATCGGCTTCGTTTAGATTTGCACTACGGCGAAAACGTTCTGGTAAATCTGGATTTGCAATGAAAGGAACGCCATAGGCGACTAAGTCTGCTTCAGAGTTGTTAATGGCTGCTGCACCTGTCAAAGCATCGTAACCGCCATTAATCATAAATATACCTTTAAATGCTCGGCGCATATAGGGAGCAACAGATTCTCCGATATCCTTTGCTAGCATATGACCTGGTAAGGCTTCCAAAACATGAAGATAAGCTAAATTGAATTGGTTGAGAGCTTCTGCGGCATAGCTAAACACAGCAATTGGATCGCGATCGCTCATGTCATTGAAGGGGTTAGTAGGCGATAATCTAATACCTACTTTGTCAGAACTCCAAACACCGACTACTGCTTCTGTTACTTCCAACATAAATCGGGCACGATTTTCAATACTGCCACCATAAGCATCTGTTCTTTTATTAGTACAATCTCGCAAAAATTGGTCAATTAAATAACCATTTGCAGCATGAATTTCTACACCATCAAATCCAGCATCTTGGGCTCTTTTGGTCGCATTAACATATTGTTGCACCATTAATGGTATTTCTTTTATGTCCAAGGGATGAGGAGTTACATAAGGTTTTTTACCTGTAGGTACGTGAGCTTCACCAGATTGCTTCACTGCTGAGGCTGAAACTGGCGTCGCACCATTAGGCAGAAAGTCTGGATGTGAGGCTCTACCTGTGTGCCACAACTGCAAGAAAATTTTTCCGCCTTGCTTGTGAACTGCATCAGTAATTTTTCGCCAACCTTTGACTTGCTCTAGTGTGTGAATTCCTGGTGTATCTATCCAACCCACAGCTTGTTCTGATATTTGCGCTGCCTCAGTAATAATTAGTCCTGCACTCACACGTTGAGTATAATATTCCAGCATTAGATCGTTGGGCACTCGCTCAATACCAGCTCGTCCTCGAGTTAAAGGTGCCATGACAATTCGATTTTGCAAACGAATCGAACCCAGTTCTAAGGGCTGAAATAAAGAGGCAACTTTATTATCTGCTACTGGCGCAACTGATGACATGACTTATCTCCAATATATTCGTACACCTACTTTATTCGATTAAACCGAATATGTGAAATATAGCGTAATTAATGTCAATGATGCAAGTAAGTATGCAACAAGTACTGATGTAGTAAAGTATTGATATAGTAAGAGTAATAGTTGCTTTGCCCATTACCCATTACCAAACCAAACAAATTAAACTTGATAAATATTATCCCAATCTGGAATAGCATCTTGTTGGGCACTTAATAATTGCTGAATGCCTTTTTCTGCTACATCCAAAAGCCCATCTAATTGCCTGCGGCTAAAGCAACCTTCTTCAGCAGTTCCCTGAATTTCAATAATACCCAAGTCTTGATTCATTACTACATTAAAATCAACACTTGCAGCGAGGTCTTCCTGATAGTTGAGATCTAAAAAAGGTTCTCCTTCTAACAAACCTACAGATATTGCTGCGATTTGTCCAATCAGTGGAGACTTTTCTAGAATTCCTTGCTCTAACAAATGAGAAATTGTGTGGGCTAATGCCACAAAACCACCTGTAATTGCTGTGGTTCTGGTTCCCGCATCAGCTTGTAATACATCTGCATCAACTATTAATGTTCGTTCTCCTAAGGCTTCTAAATCAATAGCTGCTCGCAAACTACGTCCAATCAAACGTTGGATTTCTTGCGTCCTTCCAGATAATTTCAAAAATTCCCTTGCTTGTCTTTGCACAGTTGCAGAAGGTAACATTCGGTATTCTGCTGTCAACCAACCTTTTCCTGTGTCAGCAAGAAATTTAGGTACTCCTTCATTGACGCTGACAGTGCAAATAACTTTTGTTTCACCACATTTTGCAAACACAGAACCGGGAGCAAAACGAGTAAAACCTTTTTCAAAACTGATCGAACGAAGTTCATAGGGTTGCCGATTGTCCGGACGCTGCCAAACCATTTGAGATGCCTCAAAAACTTAATACAAGTTACAACGAAAAGACAAGCTTTTCACAAAAATATCTGAAAGCTTCTCGACAACTTTTATTGCATGGTTTTTTTTTTATACGTCGTTGCCATATAAGCATCTTAATAAATAAACTTTTAGCGATTAAGTTACAGATAGTCTTTAACACGGTAATTACTGGTAGAACCTAGTAATACTGTGTATTAGGTGCTATCTTACCTGTAAGACAGCTAATTGCCAGAGATTGTTTTTATATAGATATTGATACTTCCGTTAGCATCTCTATCAATTTTGTGGTTGCAATTAGAGCAGTTAAATTTCTTTGAACCACCTAATTTACTATGAATTTCTACCTTCAACAGTCTCAGGAAAGCGGACAGAAAATTTTGTTTGGCTTTCATAACTTTCTACATAAATCTCTGCTCCTAAAAGTTCTACCATTTTTTTTACAAGTGTTAACCCCAATCCCGTTCCCCCATAACGCCAAGGATCGTCTTTGGGAATTCGATAAAATTTATCAAAAATATGTTTGATTTCTTCTGGGGGAATTTCTACTCCCCTATTAAGGACACTAATCTCTGTTGTTGAAAAATGTGACTTAGCGATAAATGTTATCGTTTCCCCATGTGGTGTATATTTGCAAGCATTATTTAACAATTCCGTGAAAATCCGCTTCAACATAGAAATGTCAGAGTTTAATAGCGGTAGTCTATTTTCTAATTCTATTTTTATTTTCTGTTCTTGATTTTGTGCTACCTGAAAAAATGGCTCCACAATTTCCGGAATTAAAATACGTAAGTCAACACATTCAGAAGTCAAACTTTCTGCTTGAGCATCTATGTAACATACTGTGAGTAAATCATCGATTAACTTATTGTATCGTTGTGAAGCGTGGTGAAAAATATCTATAACTTTTGCTAATTTAGGTGATTTTTTGATATTAGTTTCTGTCTCGAATAATTTGTCTAAAGTTTGAATAGAAAGTTGAATGCTACTCATAGGTGTTCGCAATTCATGGGAAACACTCTTAAGAAAATCATCTTTAAGACGATTGAGTTTTTCTAGTTCTTCAACTTGTGTTTGTGAAGCCTTATAGAGTCGTGCTTGACGAATCGCGATCGCACATTGAGAAGCTATTTGTTGTACCAACTGAACTTCAAAATCTTTAAATATTTCTTCTCGGGGTCTAAGTAACCATAGATTACCCAAAATACCTTCAACCCCATGACTTTCAAAAATGGGGCAAGCTAAACATGCTGATTGAATAGTTTTATGATTAAAGTCTGGAATATTTTCATCTGAAATATTTTCAACAAATTGTAAAGATTTTTTTTGTAGTAATTGTTGATAAACTTCGGGAAAATCTGCAATTCTGATACTGATTCCCTGAGATTTAGATACTATATTACTGCATTCATAGACAACGATCGCAGTAGTATGATATTTGTCATAAAGTTCAATATGACAACTTTCAATCTGTAGAACTCTGGCTAATTCTTCAGTTGCTGTTTGTAAAATCTGACTTTCATCTAAACT
>JASJCX010000282.1 GCA_030065255.1 Calothrix sp. MO_167.B42
GCCTATCCTGCGGAAAGCCCTCCGGGTTGCGCCAGTTGCTTTATGCCGGGAAACCCGTCCACCGCAATGGCTTACCGCTTCGCGTCTAATGCGTCTTTGCGCGAACTTAATTCATTCCTGGATTCAGCAACGCCGATATTTTGGTATTCCCCTATACACTAAAAACCCACACTAACCTGACGGTAAGGTGTGGGTAGTTTACCTGATAATTTTAAAGCTATAAACCAAGAAATTCTCACAACTATAGCAATGGACATATTGGTTAAAACAGTATTATTCGACTCAACAACTGTCAACTGTCAGCTGTCAACCAAAAAACGCCCTAACTATCTATAAGCAACCTGGGAACCCCCCCAAATGTCTTGATTTAAATCGCCAAAAACTACGGGTTGATCTGCATCAGTGGCTGCTACTGTCGTACCATTATCAGCAACTGTAACTAAAGGCCATTCCTCTTCCCCTAATTCACCAGCACGAAACATGACTTGTGTGGGTTGAACTTTACTCCATCCTAGTAGTACTGATATTTTGTGATGTTCATCTGGGTTCTGGCTAGGAGTTATGGTGTTGGTGCTATTATCTTCCCTGTCCCAAATGACTGCACTGTCCCTAGCATCAGATGTATTCATCAAGCCTTGGAATTTCCGCGCCAAAAAGCGATCGCCACTTTTTGACCAGCTAATGGGAACAAATATGTCAATTGTACCGTGGGGAACGTAACTGGCTGGTGTAGCTTTTGCTTGTAATAGAGGATCTTGAGCTTGGGAGCTGGATTTGAGTACCTTTAATTTTCTCGTTTGCCGATCCTCAATAAACAACATACTAGTTACCCGGGTATTGTGCATTTCCGGTTCTACTTGTAGTTGCACGCGACTGTAAACCGCATAGCGACCATCGGGAGAAATTACTGGTACACTACGGTAGTAACGTACTCCAGAAATACCTTGAGAACCAATGGCTTTTTGAGTTGATGTAATCCATTTCCAAGGGACAGGATGGGGACTGGCTATGGGATCTTCTTGTTTCTCTAACTCAGCTTCATCTAATTCTTCTACCACTCTCATATCTTGAGTTTGTGGTAAAGATTTCCTTTTTGATGGTGCGACAGCTGTTGCTGTTACTGATTTTGACTCTAAAGATGCAGTTTTATGAGACCTTAATTTTTCCACCAATTGAGATTGAGATTGTTGCTCATGTAGCTGGCTAGATGGTGGTGTAAATACAGGCGAAAATTCTACAACTGCTAAGGGTTCTTGCTGGGAACTTGTTTGTGAAGATGAATCTGTTTGTTCTTCTCCCACTAAAGAATCAATGGCATCTGCTTGTATTGAAGATGTTGGACGCACAACAGCCATTGTCATCGGCGCAGCCAAATTTTCCCCTTGCAGATGACTTTTTCTCAAAGCTTGTGAAGATACTGTAGTATGATCCCCAGTTATTTTTTCCCCCGCTACAGAGTCAATTGCTAGCTGTTCAGGTTCGACACTTATATTCTCAGCAATATTTGTTTCTTCTGACAATGAGTCAGAGAATCCCTCCCCCGGAGTATTTTTTGCTACGGTTGATTGCCTAGCAGAACTTGAGCCTGATACCACCAATAAGGGTGCTACAAGTAGCATGATAACTGAATAATTAAGGAATGATTGCACCCGGAACCATCCTGACGATAAAAGGGGTTTAAGCATGGGTTGACTCTCTAGAGGGCGGTGGTGAGTGTAAGGAGGTGCGCCTATAGGGAAAATAGAAGCAGGAATTTTATATATGTATAACAAGAAACTACAACCATTGATCTATAAGTGTCCTATTGTTTTACAAAAAAATGTAAAATTTAAGACATTTTTTACAAATACAATAGCTAGTACAGCATGGCGGAAATAAGTAGACCATAAAAAGAAGCGAAAATAGATTGCTCCAAGGCTTCAAAATGGTATATGTATTTATGCCGCATGGTACTAGGATGTCTTGTCGGAGATAATTTCATCCCATTAAAGTTTGAGGAATTACTATTATCTAGTTAAGTCCTTTAAACACACTAACCAATAAAACCGTTATATCTTGGATTAACCAGATAATACTCAGTAATTGGTACATTTTTGATAGGCGCTAAATATGGTAGTCAGATTTAAACTGAACTACCTAACTAACTAACTAACTACTATTACGGGTAGATGCCCCCGATAGATGCTCTTGTTTATACTCTTCACAACAAACCACCTTTGAAGAATGTTAGAAGTACGGATTTTGCCGATAATTGGTCAGATCTATCGTCTAATCAAGTTTACTGAGCTATCAATTTATAGATACACAGTTTGTTTGTAGAATCACTGATAGAAGCTGAAATAATATAGCGTAACTAGTTATTACAGTTTCTTAATATAGATCGCTATCTTAAAAATAAAGCTACAGTTATTAACTGATTATAAACGATACCCAAAGGGAACAGTCATGCGATCGCCAAATCCGCAAAGGTTTTAATAACTAAATTCTAGCAAAGGATTTTACAAGTACTGATACGTAATTTGGTATCTGTCATATTATAACTTGACAAGTTGCACTTTTATTACTCTTTTTATAAATAAATTAAAATTTTCAACAAACAACTAACTCCGGATGGGGAAACCCACCCACATTACTTTTATCTGGCAAATAAAAGCAAAACCGGAAGATGTTTGGAGTGCTTGGTTTTTCTCGGTTATTGTGTCTGTGATATCCACAATGAATGCTAAGTAGTCCAGTCTATGAAAGTTGTATTTTTTGGTACTCCTCAGTTTGCTGTACCCACCTTAGAAAAGCTACTAAATGCTCCGGAATTTGCGGTTTTAGGGGTTGTGACTCAACCAGATAAACCAAGGGGAAGGGGAAAACAATTAGTCCCCTCACCAGTGAAAACCGTAGCTGTAAACCACGATATACCTGTATGGCAGCCCCAGAGGATTAAAAAAGATACAGAGGCTCTTACTCAACTGCAAGCAATCGGTGCAGATGCATTTGTGGTAGTTGCCTATGGACAAATTTTATCTCAACAAATTCTAGATATGCCCAAGTTGGGTTGTATTAATGTCCATGGTTCGATTTTGCCTCAGTATAGGGGAGCTGCACCGATTCAATGGTCTATTTGTAATGGGGAGAAGGAAACGGGTATTACTACTATGTTAATGGATGCGGGCATGGATACGGGTGCTATGCTACTCACTGGAACTACTCCCATTGGTTTGCTAGATAATGCCCATGATGTTGCGGCTAGGTTAGCAGCCATTGGTGCTGATTTATTGGTAGAAACATTACTCAAGTTAGAAGCAGGGGAAATTACTGGAATTCCCCAAGATAATGCTGTTGCTACCTATGCACCTTTAATTCAGAAAGCAGATTATCAGTTGGATTGGTCCGAAAGTGCGATCGCTATTCATAATAAAATCCGTGGCTTTTATCCTAATTGTGTCACTAGCTTTCGCAATCAAAATCTGAAAATTATTGCTACAGTACCCCTTGGTTCCCCATACTCAGAGCAGTTACCACCAGAGTTGCAAGACTTGCTGCATAAAATTACAGATTTGTCAATACTTTCGGGTAGTCCAGGGGAAATAGTTATTATTACCAAAGGAGTAGGTGGGATTATCCAAACTGGTGAGGGTTTGTTGTTGTTGCGAGAAGTGCAAATGGCTGGTAAGCGTTCCCAATCAGGATGGGATTTTGTCAATGGTATGCGGTTAAAGGTGGGAGAAGTTTTGGGATGAACTACCCAATTAACTTCACAGGGTAAACCAAATTCCTAATTTCTCCTCTCTTCCTCTGACTCTGCGCCCTCTGCGCCTCTGCGGTTCATTACCAAACCCCTCATAACTAATGTGGTCGAGTACTAGATAATTGGGGATCATCTATTTCATAATTCAAGCATGATTGACAAGGACCATCTGGGTTAATTGCACAACGAACAATTTCTGAATGGGCATTGTAGGTACAACTAGCATCACCAATTACCCAGCGTCCATTGACTAAACTTCTTTCATCAGGACGTTTTGCCGACTGTACATAAAGGTCGATTTTATGTAAGCAGTAGCGTCCTGATTTTAACTGGTATTTGTGATGACGTTCTAAAACAGCGTAGGTTTTGCCTTGAAAATCTAGGTAATTTCCCGGTTGGGGTGTCCAATCAAGTTTTGTATGTCCCAGGGACTGGCGTGGATGGGTTAAAATCAACTCCGTTGGTAAACAATCTGACTCCATAAGCATTTATTTAAGTAATAAGTAGTAAGTAATAAATATTATGAAACTTACTGATAGGCAAAAGTCTGTAGGTGCTATTGCCCTGTTTCTATTTTGCTTCGGTGTGGTTATGAATCAGCAAGGTATGGCAGGACAACGGTCAATAGGTAAAAAAGACACTACCACAAATTTGTTACAAAAACATGAAATTGCCGAATTCCAAGCTCTGATGGGGTCAGAAATTCAAACTACTTTGGGGCTTGCGGGATTAGGTAAAATTGCTCAACCACCAAAGTTACCAGTTACTCTCAAATTGTACCGAGCAAAGTGGTCGAAAGTAGATCCAGAAATTGCACCTTTTTTGGGTTTTTGGGTAAACTACTGGGAATTGTTTGAGCCTTACTTTGCAATTGCAATTTTTCCTTCAACCATTAAAGGACAAGTTTGCCTGATTGAATACCAGGATAATGGACATCACTATACCCCTCCCCCTGGTGAAACCCTTCCTCCCAATCCACCTCCGAGGTTTTCTACTGTCACGATTGTCAAAGGACAAGCTCTCTCAAGCAAATTGCAAACCCATAAATCCTTAATTATCCACAAAGGGGAAATAGAATTTATTGGGACTATCAAAGGAGAACAAAAATTACAAGTGTACGCGTCGCAAAGTATCGCCAAGCTAGATTCTCAAATTTCTCCACAAATTATGCAACAATTTAATAACCATAAGTGCAGTAAATTGTTACCATCTTAATTTGTAATACCAATTCTGTATTAAAGATACGCCAAATTCAAGAATTCACACCCAGATTGAGGGGCTAATTCTTCCCCTATGCCCTAATTCCACACCCTACATCAAAAAATATGCCAGTTGCATAAATCCTCTCCATATCTTCCGGCTTATTACGTTGTTTAAAGTTATGTAGCCTTTTGGTTACGACAGCTAATTGACTGCGGTAAACTAAGCTTTGATTACGATCCCTCCGCAGAGAACACACCTCGGAAAGGAGCCTTTTTAATGTCTCATACTGTAAAAATCTACGATACCTGCATTGGTTGCACTCAATGCGTCCGCGCTTGTCCAACTGATGTATTGCAAATGGTACCCTGGGATGGCTGTAAAGCTGGACAGCTGGCAGCTTCCCCTCGCACAGAAGATTGTGTAGGTTGCAAGCGGTGCGAAACTGCTTGTCCTACTGACTTTCTGAGCATTCGGGTTTATTTAGGTGCTGAAACTACTCGCAGTATGGGAGTTGCTTACTAGAGGAATTTATTTTATTTTCTCTACAAGCTAGTCTTTGACTGTATTGATAGCAAGCACTTGGGAAATCGTAGGGTAGGCATTCCCCTAAATTTTCGGATTGATGGGTAATGCCCAGCCTACGTAGTTATGATCACTGAAAATTTGGTAAAAATACATTGCACTATTGGGGAGTAACAGGCTCCTTTTTTTGTATTCCTTGGAGTTTTTGAGCAAAGAACTATACTTGATAGAAGGCAGAATTATTCTCAAGTTAAGGAGTGGTGTGATCAATGTGCGGTATTGTTGGCTATATAGGTACTCAAAGGGCGACAGAAATTTTACTCTCTGGACTGGAAAAGCTGGAGTATCGGGGTTATGACTCTGCCGGAATTGCCACGATTTGGGAAGAGCAAATTAATTGCGTGCGAGCCAAGGGTAAACTCCACAACCTACGCTCGAAAATAGAACATTCCGAAAATCCCGCACCCATCGGTATTGGTCACACTCGCTGGGCAACCCATGGTAAACCAGAGGAACACAATGCCCACCCGCACATGGATATGGCAAGGCGAATTGCGGTTGTGCAAAATGGGATTGTGGAAAATTATCGGGAATTACGGGAACAGTTAAAGGCTCAAGGACATGAGTTTGTTTCGGAAACGGATACTGAAGTTATACCCCACCTCATTGCCCAGTTTCTCAAGGAGGAAACAGCCCTAGCAGATGATAATTCTGATGTTATCTTGTTTGAGGCAGTGCGTAAAGCGGTGAATCAACTGCAAGGGGCATTTGCGATCGCGGTTATTTGCGCTGATTATCCCGATGAGTTAATTGCCATACGTCAACAAGCTCCTTTGGTGATTGGTTTTGGGCAAGGGGAATTTTTCTGTGCTTCTGATACTCCGGCAATTATTGCCCATACCCGTGCTGTGCTTCCCCTAGAGAATGGAGAAATGGCAAGGCTTACCCCCTTGGGAGTTGAGGTTTACAATTTCGCTGGGACCAGACAACGCAAGCATGTGCGGATGTTGAGCTTGAGTCCGACGATGGTAGAAAAGCAGGGATTCAAGCATTTCATGCTCAAGGAAATCTACGAGCAACCAGGGGTGGTTAGGGCTTGTTTGGATGCTTACTTTAGTTCGGCAGATGATGCAGGTGATTCCTTAATTAATCTCGATTTACCAGAGTCGCTGTATGCAGACTTGGAGCAAATTCAAATTGTAGCCTGTGGTACTAGTTGGCACGCGGCATTAATAGGTAAATACTTACTTGAACAACTGGCAGGGATTCCTACCCAGGTACAATATGCTTCCGAATTTCGCTACGCCCCAGCACCTCTGACACCTAATACACTGACCATTGGCGTAACCCAGTCAGGGGAAACTGCTGACACCCTCGCAGCTTTGGGGATGGAAAAGGAACGCCGCCAAGGTTTAGAGTCAAAGTATCAAGTGCGACTCTTGGGGATTACCAACCGTCCAGAAAGTAGCCTGGGTCATATGGTGCCCCATATTATTAATACCTTGGCAGGGATCGAAATTGGTGTGGCCGCCACAAAAACCTTTACCGCCCAATTAATGGCATTTTACGCCCTGACATTAGATTTGGCACAACGCCGTCAAACCCTCCCTCAAGAGAAATTAGCAGACATTATTACTGGCTTGCGTGGTATTCCCAAGGAAATTGAGTCTACCTTGGAAACCCAGGAAAAGTTAACCGAGCATTTAGCCCATGACTTTGCAGAAACCCAAGACTTTATCTTTCTAGGCAGAGGAATTAACTTCCCCATTGCCTTAGAAGGAGCCTTGAAACTGAAAGAAATCAGCTATATTCACGCCGAAGGGTATCCCGCCGGGGAAATGAAACATGGACCCATCGCCTTGTTGGATGCTAAAGTGCCCGTGGTGGCGATCGCAACTCCTGGTAATGTATATGAGAAGGTGATTTCTAACGCCCAGGAAGCAAAAGCGCGGGATTCCCGGTTGATTGGGGTAACTCCGGTGAATCATGGGGAAGCGGCCGATGTGTTTAATGATATGATTCCCGTGACGGAGGTGGATGAATTGTTATCTCCCCTGTTAACGGTGGTTCCTATGCAATTGTTGGCTTATAATATTGCGGCTAGGCGTGGTTTGGATGTGGATCAGCCGAGGAATTTGGCGAAAAGCGTTACAGTGGAATAAGTAAATATATGTAGAAAAAAAATAGCGTCTAATCCAGTAAGCTTATGATTTCGTTTGAAGCCACTGCTCTCCTATTTTTCTGCTGGCTTCTTCTTGTTATGTCTATTGATTTTAGTTTTGCGACATTGGGAGAGTATGGAATGCATTTACTAGATTTTTTGATGAACCGCGAGGTTTTTCATGAAAATACAGTGTTTGAAAAAGTGGTTGCAGGAATTACTACTGGATTAGGAATAGTTTTAGGTAACTGGGTAATCAACAGTTTTAAGTACAAAAACTTAATCAAAGACATCTCAAAAGTATTTGATTTAGTTATAAGTAATCAAATAGATGATCTTTATAACATCCGGATGGCGTGTGAGAGCATAAGAGGTAGATTAACTACTCATCTTGACACTATTATCGGCTCAAAAAATTATCCAAACATTGTTGTATGTGATTCACAGCGAACTAATGAAGAGAGAATGGGTTTATTAAGAGATATAGAAAAAATCAAGAATAGAGAGGAGACTATCAGAGATGATGATTTGTATAAAAAGAAATTAGATGATGTAAAGTTGTTTAAGTCTGA